>DAORIL010000008.1:0-28096 GCA_035438525.1 Pyrinomonadaceae bacterium | reverse complement strand
ACCGATGTCTTCGCTCCGTTTTGGACTGAGCATTTGTTCCAGAGTTTCGCTCGAAGCCAAAAACAGTTGGTCGCCGGCATTGGGCGGAATACGCGGATTAACAAAATCTTTCAGAACTCCGTCAAAATAACCGATTGTTTCGACCGTAATTTCGTAAAGTTCGCCGATTTCGCCATCCAAACCGATCAATGCCGAAACTACGCTTGGCGGTGTGTTCGGGTCTGCTAAAAAAGTGTCAGGCAGATTCCGAACGAGCTTACGTCCTTTGATCGTCCCGATAATTTGGCGCGATTCCTCGCCTTCGTGCGCCTTGTAATAAACGAATTCGCCGATGCGGGTTTTGCGATTATCTTTGGTAATAAAAAGGTATTCGTGCGGCAATTCGCCCGGTCCTTTGACGGTGCCGATGAGTTTGTCCGTTTGAGTCATAATGCGGGAAATTATAACACGATTTTTTTTCGGGATAACTATCCGTGAACTTCAATAAACCTTGTCTTTTGTCCGTGATGAAGCCTGAAAAAGTCATTTGGAATTTCATCTGTTTCAGTCTTCGCTAAAAACTTAAAATTCGGCTGGATCAATTCGTGAAAAATCTCGTCCATTCTTTCAGGCGGATACGGCATATTGTTATCGAGCCACCATTTTAATTGTTCAAAAATTGCCGAACCCAAATGATTTGCCAAAATTGGGATTGGAATCGTAGGTTGCAGTTTATCTTTTAAGAACTCTTCTAATGATTTTTCGATACTTTTGGAAAGTGAAGCTGCTCCTTTAGTGAACATCCTTTCCATCTTGTTTGATTTTACCAAGGCGCGGTAAAAATGATGAAAGTCTTTGAGATGTAAAAAGAATTCCTGAATTGGCACAAATCTGGTTTTTCCCGCATTTTTCCAACTGATATGCTCAACAATTCCTTCTAAAAACTGTTCCCAATCACCTATCAGCAAATCTTCTTTGTCCCGAAAATGCGTGTAAAAAGTTGAACGCCCGACATTGGCGCGGTCAATAATATCCTGCACCGTGATTTCGTCAAAATGTTTTTCCTGAATCAATTGGATCAGCGAATGTCTCAACGCAACTCTGGTGCGGGTTGAACGGCGGTCATCTTTTTTCATATTTATCGAACACTGATGGCTTAAATGTTCAGTATCGAACATTATTACGTTTGGCATCTGTTGTCTGTTTCAAATCGGCTCTATAAACTTTCCCAAGCAGTCACAAACTGTCAAAAATTTTAGGGAGATTATAAATGAAATCAGCAATATATGGAATCGCTTTGATGTTAGTATTTTTGTTCGGAGTGCTGCATCACAGCGGAAAATCATATGCCAAACAGGCGCACGAAACGGATAAAATTTCGGGTGATTGGGACGGGACGGTAGAAGCTGTCGGAACCAAAGTAGCTTTCAAATTAAGTTTTAAACTCGAAGGTGAAAAATTGACCGGAACAGTCGAATCGGGACATACCGGTGCGGGCACGATCAACGGAACTTTGAAAAATGGTAAATTAAATTTCACGGCAACTTTCGCCAAACACGAATCAATTTCTTTCAAAGGCGAGTTGAGAGGTGACAAAATCACAGGCGAATATGCTACCGAAGGCAGAGTTGAAAAATGGGGAGCAGTCAAACAAGCAAAATCGGGATCATCTGCAAGCTCAATAAATGCAAATAGTTCCAATGATATTTCTGGCGATTGGGACGCATTTTTAGTTGCCCAAGATGCAAATGCGCCCGTTGCTCTCAAACTAAAGCTTGAAGGCGGGAAACTGACGGGAACTTATTCTTCAGAACATTTGGGAACCGGCTCTCTTGAAGATACAACCTGGGAAGGCGGCAAAATCGGTTTTACGATGAAAACTCCGCAAGCGACGATCAAAACCTGGGGCGTATTTAAAGACGGAAAACTAGCCGGAGATTTTGATGCCGGAATAATGAAAGGTAAATGGGAAGCTAAGAGGAAATAAAAGGAAATAAAAGGAAAGTGGCAGAAACATGCGCGTTAGCAAGTGTGTAATCCAACTTGACTAACACGCTCCTTAACAGTCGCGTTTCTGCCTAAATTATTGAAAAAAATTGCCAAGCCGTCACAAAACTGATATTTTGTCTTTTCACTATGGCAAATTTAACAGACGAATATCAGAAACTACGAGACGAAGCGACAATTTTAGCAGGAAATCCGGGCGACATTCCGCAACGTGCTACGATGCTCCACGAAATCTTTTTGGATTCGGGCGGTAATCACGGTTTTGCCGAAATTGCCACCCATGGCGCACTCTGGGGATACAATTTTTTTGAAACGACAGGAACGCTCGGCAATCTGATTTCTTACCGATATTTCTATAACAAAAATGAAATGAAATATCGTCACGGTTTGCTGCAAACCTTTGCCGATGGATTTAAAACTGCTAATCGCTCCGTCTTCATTGATACTTACTCAAACTATTATTTCGTTAAAAAATTCGGCACAGAAAAAGAAGCCGAAAATATTTTCAAGCCCGAATTATTAGACGCTCTTCGCCAAATCACCAACGCTGCACAAGAGAAAAAATTACTTGACACCACCACGCGCCGCCAACTTTTTCAAACCACTTTACAATGGGAACAGGAAACTACTGTTGCGCCTGCCGTCAAAGCCGAAATTGCTAAATTTGATTGTCCGATCCTGAAAAGATTAGTTCTTAAACCTTTTGTCCGCTTTAAATATTTTCCGCGCTTTAAAATGTTCTGGTTCAAAAACTTTAGTGAAACAGAGGAACGGATCCGCAATGCTCACCAATGTTTTGAAATTGCTGAAAAAGTCGGCTGGAATCAAGTTTTTACAGCAATGAAAGATTACCAGGTGCTGGATAATAATTTTTTTCAGAATCCGCTCGAGTTTGCCCAAAATCTGAAGAAAAAACTTTTGCCTCAAGTAATTTAAATCACTAAATTAAGGCTGCAAATAAGGTAAAATAATGTCGGAGTGCTTTATATGGAAGGACTAACGACAACTCAAAAAACTCAAATTGTTGAAGAAGGCAACCATCTACTCGGTGAATTTGTCGGTAATGCTAACGGCAAAACATTGATTGTTTTTGGCGGAATTCACGGCAACGAAGCGTCTGGCGTGAAGGCACTGCAAAGAGTTCTGTCCAAGCTTGAAAAACTGACAGAAAAACTAAACGGACGCGTTTATTTTTTAGCCGGAAACACACGGGCATTAAACAAAAATGTGCGGTTTGTTGATTCAGACCTTAATCGGCATTGGACGACCAAAAACATTTATCAGAACGAACCAAACCTCAAAAATCCGCCGAATCTGAGCGAAGACCGCGAACAAAAGGAACTGCTCGAAATTTTGCATCAAGTTATCCGCACTGCCGAAAATGAAGTTTATGTGCTTGATCTTCATTCGACTTCGGCTGATGGCGTGCCATTTGCAACGCTCGGCGATACGCTCCGCAATCGTGATTTTGCCCAAAAATTTCCGATCACGATTTTGCTTGGAATCGAAGAGCAACTTGACGGGACGATTCTGGAATATCTCAACAATCTCGGCTGCGTCACGATGGGATACGAAGCCGGACAACATTTTGCCGAAAGCACAATTAACAATCACGAAGCATTAGTATGGCTGGCTCTGGTCAATGCGGGAATTTTGAAAAAAGAAGATTGCGCGGATTACGAAAAATATTTTTCAGTTTTGGAAAAAGCTAGCGGAAATGGGCGAATCGTCGAAGTCCGTTACCGTGAAGCGGTCAATCCCGAAAAAGACGGTTTCATAATGAAACAAGGCTACGAAAATTTTCGGCCTGTCAAAAAAGGCGAAATTCTCGCGCATAATCAAAAAGGCGAAATTAAATCAGGCGAAACCGGAATGATTTTGATGCCGCTCTATCAAAAATTGGGAAATGACGGATTTTTTCTCGTTCGCGAAGTTGCGCCGTTTTGGCTGTGGCTTTCAAAAATGTTGCGAAAATCCCGCTTGGCAGATTTGATGCACATTTTGCCCGGAGTCAAAAAACATCCGAGCGAAAAAGGAACAATTATCATCAATACCAAAGTCGCACGGCTTTTTCCGCTGCAAATCTTTCACTTACTTGGGTTTAGAAAAAGGCGTGAGGTTGCTAATCAATTAGTGGTCAGCCGCCGTCTTTACGATACAAAAAGTCCTTTTACGAATTAAATTCACGAAGATTCACGAAATTTGCACGAAGTTTATTTTTTATAGTTACTTCGTGTGTTCTTCGTGCGACTTCGTGGATAATTTTTATTCTTGTTCGGTTGGCGGTTTGCGGCGATCTTGATTTCCACGACGACCTCCACCGCCACCGCCTTCGCCTCCACGTCCGCCTCCGCCGCGAGTGCTTGACGCAGGTTTACTCGGATCGAAATTCGGGTTTTGAACAGGCATTTGGGCATTGATCTCAGTCAAATACGCATTCATTTTCTTTTCCAATTCCGCCGCCTTTTCAGGCATTTGATTAGATAGATCTTTGCGTTCGCTGATGTCTTTAACGATGTCGTAAAGGTCAAGTTTGCCCGTTTCGTAAGTCTTGATAGCAACCAGATTTCCCTGCATAATCGCCGTTGCGGGACCATCGTTCCCATTGTCATAGTGCGGAAAATGAAAGACCAATTCTTCGCGTTTGCGTTTCACTTCACCCGTCCCGCCGGCCAATAAAACTTTGGCGAAACTTCCGCCTTCGATGTCATTTGGCAAAGGTTTTTCAACTCCGGCGAGTTCGGCAAAAGTCGGCAAAATATCAAACGCCATGACGCGGGTTTTGGAAAAAGTGTTCGGCTTGATGCCGGGACCGCGAATGATGAACGGCACACGGATTCCGCCTTCCCAGAGCGTTCCTTTTCCGCCTCGCAAAGGCTCATTTGCGCGTTGACCTGCCGCACCGTGATCGGCTGTGTAAAGAACGTAAGTGTTGTCAGCAATACCGAGTTCGTCAATTTTCTTGAGCAGCATTCCGATAGTTTTATCCATATCTTCAAAAACTGCTGCTTCGCCCGCAATCCTTTCATCGCCATTCAAACGTTTAAGTGCCGCTGCATAAGTTTCCGGCAAAGCGTCTTCCTCACGCCTGCCAGCGTAATGCGAAAGTTGTAAATAGAAAGATTTGTTGGCTTTGACCTGTTTCGACATAAAATTAATGCCGCGTTCGGTCATTCCGTAAGCCTCCTTCGGATTCGGATTCCGCACATTTTCAGGCCCGCCGTTGTTGGTCGCACCATCGCTTTCGTCAAAACCGTGAGACGAAGGATTAGTCCGCCCAACGTGCCATTTGCCGAAATGTGCAGTCGCATAACCGCTATTTTTCAACACTTCGCCAATCGTAATTTCGCTGTTTGGCAATTCGATGGTTGGGCGCGGTGACTGCAATTTGAAATTATCACCAACGACCTCGCCATCTCCGCCTTGTTTGGTATTGCCGCCCATATTGACGAAAGTCATTTTTAGCAATCCAGGAGTTTTCCCCGTAAAAAGGCTCGCCCGTGAAGGTGTGCAACGCGGAGACGCGGCGTAACCGTTGGAAAAACGCATCCCTTGTTTGGCAAGATTTTCGAGATTCGGCGTTTGGATAAAGGAGCTTTTTGAACCGGCAACGCCTTCGTCCATTTGCCCTGAAGTGTTCGACCAACCGAAGCCTTCGCCCAAAACCACAACAAAATTGGGTTTGGTTTTGGCATTGACCGAAATTTTGCTGGCTAAAATTATTCCTGCTGCACCGATTCCAACGGTGGAAATAAATTTTCGACGATTTATTTTGCTCATAGATTCGATCTAGTTTTGTGGATTTGGTTTGTTGTTTCCGCCTTTTCCGCCTCTTTGTTGACGAAATTCCTGCATTTCTTCTTTTGAAAGCCGCCCGTCTTTATTTATATCAATGCGGTCAAAAGCTTTTTCGTTCCGAGTCCATTCTTCTCTGGAAATATAGCCGTCTCCATTCAGATCCATCTTCATAATTTTATTTTTCATCTCCTGTCCGCGATTTCCGTTGCGTTTTTGTTTGCGGTTTTGGTCTTGATTCTGTGTTTGATTCGGATTCGGATTAGGTTTCGGGTTTTCCGTCTGCTGAGCAAATGATGAAACGGTAAAAAGACCGGTAACCAATGAACTTGCAATAATTAATTTCTTCATATTTTTCTCCTATTTTTGCGGTTTTGCCACCGTTAATCGGCAAAGAATCGTGTTATTTTTTCTAAGGTCAGGACCCCAGATAAATTTTGCTGAACTGTTCCAATTGATGTCGTCATAACCGTCTTTGGGTCCCACTTCCTGTGACGAATAAAGCGTAGCTTTTTCCCATTGTTTATCGTCAAAATTCGGCGATTTCCAACCTGTCGGCTCATCCATCTTCATAAATTCGCAAGGCTTTTCGCCTGCTTTCGGATTCTGCTCTCTCGCACAATTTTCATCCAACGGAGCGTTGTGGATGACCAAACATTTCCAATCTGAATTGGTCACGGCGATAAGTTCGCCCGTGTCGGCATTAGTAAATTGCGCGATCAATCCGCCATCGCCCAACTGCTGCCGACGTGTGCCGATGTATTCCAAACCCGTATCGTTTTGGATAAAGTCTTTGGCGATAAAATTCAGCGTTAACGGGTATTCAGCTTCAAAAGTAAAAGTTTCGGAATTGAAGGAACGCTCGGTCGTGATCGGAACGGAATCTTCTTTGATAAATTTTTCGCCCGAATAGAACGAAAACCAGTTATCTGCCCAAACTTCGGCTTTGATGCGGATTTGCCCGGGTTTCAAATCGGGGCGTTTTGCGGTCTGTTGCGAACACGCTGAAACTGCGAGCAAACCAATTAAAAATACAGTTGAAAGGTTTTTTATCATTTTTTATGTTTCCCGCGAAACACGCGAAGCACACGAAACTTAAAAGCATTTTTAGTGTATTTGGCGTATTTAGCGGGCAATTTTAATTATCTTTTTTCGGACGTTCAAGCGGAGTTGCGTCTTTGGTTTCTTCCTTCGATAATTTGCCGTCACTGTCTTGGTCGGCTCGGCTAAACATTCTCATCACGACATTTAGCAATTCGTCTTTGGTAATGGCAGAATCGTGATTTGCATCAATCTCATCACGATGCTGTTTGACGAAACCGCCCAAAGCAGAGCGAACATTATTATTTTGAACTTCATCGCTTTCAATTTTTCCACTTTTGTTTGAATCGTAGCCCGAAAAAGCCTTATCTACTTCGGCAAGCAATTCGGCTTTGGTCAATTCGCCGTCATGATTCGCATCCATTTCCGAAGCGTGTTGAATGATCCACGGAATCCTTTTCTCGCCATTTTGCGGTTCATCACGCCGAGGTTGACTGCCTCTGGGATCACGGTCGTCGCGAGGTGGTCGATTACCGTCTCTTGGAGGACGATTTTCTCCACCGCCCCCTCTATTTTGTCCTGAATAATTTTCGACTTGGCTTTTGCCATTGCCATCAACGAATTCAAAACGGTAACTGCCGTCTTTTTGGACTGCATAAACTATTTTCCGGGTTTCGCCGCTAACGGTGTAAGTTAATGTAATTGACCCGTCTTTGTTCAAAATAAAATCGGTAATTTTTGCTCCGCGTAAAGGTTCAGTTGCCGGACGCACGCCGTTTGCGCGTGGTTGCGGATCAACTTGTCCGTCACGTTCAACAACTTCGCCATGAAAACCGCCGTTGATATACGGATAATTTTTGGTCGAATGATAATGATAATTGCCGTTTGCGTCTGTGTGTCCGTTGAACGAATCAAGATTTTTGACTGCTAAACCGTCGCTTTCCGTTAAACCGTAGATCGGATAGCCGTCCAGTGCGTAAGCAATCGGTTTTCCTTTGCCAACGATTTCCTGCAAATGAAGCGGGGCGATGTGGTAATGATAATCGTCAGACCGTCCCGCGTGTCCACCGAATTTGTCTAATTCACCCGCTAAAAATGTGTCGGTTCGTCCATCGTTTTTAATCGGATTAAAAATCGGAACTCCGTTGGCGGCAATCGCAATCGCTCCGCGAAAGAAATGGTCTTTTGCCGAAAGCGGCATTTTGGCAACAATCGGTTGCAACGGAAAACGCCACGCATTATTCCCAAAATATTTTTGCGGAATCGGGACTTGCTGCTGCCAAGCTGTAATCCCAATCATCATCGGATGATTCGGAAAACCGTCTGATTCGACGTAGAAAAATTTGTCGTCCCAATGAACTTTTACTTTCGGCGCAAACGGGCGAAAGATTTCCGCAACCGTCATCGCAATTTCGTTTTGTTCGATAAGTTCGGCTTCCGTCAATTTGGGCTGAACGTAGAAAATATCGTCAAAAGGATTTGTGTATGACGCGATAGTGAAAATCGGTTCAACAGTTTCCGAAGTTTCAAAATCTGTCGGTGGTTTTATGGTGTAATCATAGTGTGGCTTGTGGTCTGCGTGTTCGTCTTCGTGTAAATCATGTGCAATAGCATTGGTTAACAACACTCCGCTAACAAGGCACAAAACACCAATAAATTTTAGTTTCATTTGAGTTAGCTCCAAATTTTTCTGAACTTACGCGGGGGTATTTATAAGCTTAAGACGTTTCACAATTTTATTTGGTCTGAAAATATTATTTCGATTTCATAATCTCGTATTCGTAATCAATATTTCCGTCTTTTCGCCCTTCGCTTTGACGATTATTTGGAAAGGCACGAACGTAAGAAACAGTCGCTTTTTCTTTGCTTACTTTAACGATCAAAACGCCGGAACTTCCCTTTATGACGCCAGATTTATAACCGTATTCTTCGGCGTTTCGGGTGTTGTCAACTTGGCGGTGTCCGGGTTGCGGAACTTCCTGATAGACGATTCCATCGAGATCTTGTTTAACGAAAATATGGTCGTGTCCATGAAAAACTGCGGAAACTTTGTTTTGGACGAAAAGTTGATGAATCGGCATCGCCAAATCGGGACGTTTTTCGGCAAATTCGTCTTTCCCTTCAAAATTTTTGCCGCCCCATTCCCAAAATTGTGCGGCTTCTGAGCCACCGCGAGCGACATCATTTCCGCCGCCGACCAGATGATGAATAAAGACGAATTTATATTTTGCCTGGCTTTTTTCCAACGTATTTTTGAGCCAATCATACTGCTCTTTACCCAGCGTCCAACCCCAATTATCACTGCCTTTATTGCGCCTTGTGAATGAAAATGGATCGAGCACGATAAATTGAGCATCGCCCCATTCCCAGGCGAAATAATTCTGCATATTCGCTTTATTTCCGCTGTAAAAATCGTTCGGAACGGGATTCGGGAAATATGTTTTCCGCATCATATTCGACCAATCAAACATCTCGCCGCCGCGCCAGCCTGCTTCGCCGTCGTGATTGCCAAGCGTTAGAAAGATTGGAACAGAATGCCCGATCGAGCCGAAATAATAGCGTTGAGCCAGATAATTTGCGGCAGCATCTTTCCATTCATTGCCGCGTTTATCGCACATAAACGTATCGCCCAGATCAACTAAAAAATCGGAGTTAGCTTTGGCGACATTTTCCAACGAACGTTTGTAAGTATCGGTGTCAACTCCTTCGTCCAGATGCGAATCGGCTTGAATTGCAAAGGTGAAATCCGTGTTGGCAGGTTTAGCAGTTGTAAAACTAAATTCCTGACTGTTTTCTAAATTATTGCGGAATTGGTAAAAGTAACGTGCATTTGGTTTTAAGCCATTCAAAACTAATTCAAACGGCTCGTCCTTTTTGAAGTTTTGTTTCGACGTTTGATTCGGATATTTTCCTTTTTCCGTGCCATAAACTATTGAGCCTTCTGTGTCTTGATACGCTAAAATGCTCAAGGTCAAACTGTTTTTAGTCGGGCGACCGGCGACAATATCCCAATTATGTGCGGGAACATCAGTTTGAAAAGTAGCTGGCTGGCGATTTTGACCTCCACCGTTCTGCCCCCGTTGTCCACCTTCGCCTCTGCGCTGTCCTTGCCCTTGTCCACGCGGACGGTTTTCATCGTTCGGCTTTGGATTTTGGGCAAAATTGATTTGAAAGACAAAAAGTAAAGTCAGAATAAACAGGTTTATCCGACTGAATTTTGAAAAAAATAACGGCTGCATATTGGTTTCTTTGGGATGACTCATTAGGTTAGACGGAAAAGGTTTTGATTTGGTCTGAAAAAAATCACAAAAAAGAAGATTTCAAGAAATAGATCACAATCCCACAGATTATTGTAATTTTCTCTCGAAATCTTCTCTCTGTCTTTACAATTTTTCGTTAGCTTGGAGATTTACTTAAAAGTTGTAAAGACTAATAAACATCTTTTTAGGAGGCGCAATTGATACAAATACTAGTATATGGCAATGCTTCGAGACGCTTTTGGGCAATCGGATTCTGACACGCCTGGCAAATGCCGTAATCCCCTTTTTCCATTAATTCAATGGCGTGGTCAATTTGAATGACCTCGTTCCGCATATTTTCATCCAGAACTTCCAACACCTCGTCATTTGCCCGTTCAATAGCTTGCTCGGCAAAATCCGCTTCAAGCGGTTTGTCAGTATGTCGTAAATGATTTTCAACCCGTCCAAGTCGCTCAACGATTTCTTTTCGGCGACGTAACAATTCTTCTTTCATCTGTTGATGATTTTCCATTTTAGACAATACCTCCAACTACTATAATAATCATACATAATATATTTGCAACAAGAAACATTAGTAGATGTGATATTTAATAATGATAGAAAAACTGATAAATCTTTAAGCAGTTCAATCAGGCTTTGATTCATTCTATACCTTCCAAAATCAGCCGGATAAAATCACCCTATTATTTATTTTCGGAGGATTTATTAACGATTATGAAACGGAGAGATTTTTTAATGGCAAGCGGAGTAACAGCGATTGGTGTTCCATCGTTGTTTTTAAATACGACCAATAACGGGCAAAATTATTTGGGAATCGACGATTCATTAAAATTAACCCCGCCGGCAAACGGTGTAGTTCCGGTAGCTTTTGTGATTTCGCCGCGTTGGACGGTGATTGACGCGATGGGACCCTGGGAAGTTTTTCAGGATGCTGCAACTCCCAAAGATAACGAAGGTTTTGAACTTTATACGGTTGGTGAATCGCTTGAGCCGATAATCGGTTCGGCAGGAATTAAGGTTGTGCCAAATTATACTTTTGCCGATGCACCGCAACCAAAAGTAGTGGTTATCGGAGCGCAAGCCGGACGTTCGCCCGCCATGTTCGAGTGGCTCAAAAAAGTCAGCGAAACGGCTGATGTCATTATGTCAGTTTGCACGGGTGCCTTTATCCTTGCCCAAAGCGGTTTGATTGACGGAAAAACGGCAACCACCCACCACGATTTTTTTGATAAATTTGCCAAACAATTTCCAAACATTGAACTGAAACGTGGAACTCGCTTCGTCGAAGAGAAAAAGTTTTCCAGCGCAGGCGGCTTAACTTCAGGAATTGATCTGGCGTTGCGTGTAGTTGAACGCTATTTCGGCAGAGAAACAGCAGAAAAAACTGCCTTTTATATGGAATATCAAAGTAAAAGCTGGATAGTTTAATTTTTTTAACGCAAAGGCGCAAAGATGCCAAAACTTAAAGGGTTTCAAAATGAAATTAAAAAGCAAAATGAAAAATGAAAAATATTTGTAAAAAGCTTTGCGCCTTTGCCACTTTGCGTCTTTGCGTTAAGACTAGCTTTTAATCAATCGAATTACGGAATGCGCCGGGAGTAACCCCAACATAGCGTTTGAAGATTCGATTAAAATGACTTTGATCGGAAAAACCTGTCGAATAAGCAATTTCGGTCAACGAAAGATTTTTGTCCAGCAGCAGTCTCGAAGCATGGGCGATGCGAAGTTTTTGCACGTATTCACCCATTGTTTCCTGATAAAATTGACGAAACACCGCCGCTAAATGAACCGGATGAACTTTGGCTTCTATGGCAAGTTCTTCAGTCGTTAAATTTTCGGTAAATTCCTCGTTCAATTTCTCGACTATGCGCAAAAGCCAAACAGGCTGCTGCTTTTCACTAAAGCCCTGTTTGCGGACGGAATGCGCCAACATTTCCAAAACAATTCCTTCTGCAATTAAATCCGAACAAAATTGCCAATTTTTGAATTCGTTATAGAGCCTAAAACCGAGCCAGACCAACGGACTGTTCCGGGAATAAAAATCATCGGGAAGATCAGCAAATTCTTTTAATCGATCAATGGAACTCGACTGCATCTCGATCATAAAAAAACGTCCGCCGTTGTTGCCGATCTCGTCTTTGTGCGTGATGCCCGGACGATGCCACGAAACTGTCATCGGCTGCAGCGAAACATCTTTTCCGCCGCAATTTTCCAGATAACTTCCACCCAAAAGAAGCTGAAAATGTCCCAACTCATGCGAGTGTTTCGGCACGCTAACTCGCTGTTTATGCACGACTTCCGTCAAAGTTAAAGAAGAAATATTTCGTTTGTTCGGAACTTGACCGTAAAATTCGCCTGCTCTGAGATTATTTGACATAGTTTTAATTAGACGTTGGACATTGGAAATTTCTTTCAAAATCTTTTACGCAATTATTTTTGTGAAAGTTCAAAGCACCTTTGATTTGTTCAATACAAAAAAAGTTTTATTGGATAATATTCAAAACATGTCCCAACAGCTAAATTTATGAAGCGAATAATTTTTACTTTAACTCTTTTATTAATTGGCTCTTTCGGAACTTTTGCCCAAGGCACGATCTTTCATCAGGAAGTAACATGGTCACCAGATGGCAAACATCTTAGCTGCAGCATTTACCGTAAATCAGACCCGTCAGATAAACAATTAAAATATGAAATTTATGTAATAAAAGCTGATGGCTCGAATAAACAAAAAATTGTGGACGATGCGACGTGGAGTTCCTGGTCAAAAGATGGAAAACGCATTTTGTTCAGCCGTTCCAGTGCAGACAAGAAAACTTCCGATATTTTTACCGTCAAAACAGACGGCTCTGATTTGATTCAGTTAACCAAAGATGCCAAACGAAATTCGCATCCTGCTTACTCGCCTGACGGAAAAAAAATTGCATTTACCTCCACGCGCGAGAGCGATAAAAATCAGATCTATGTAATGAATGTGGATGGAACAAACGTTAAACGAATGACCACCGATTCAGCGATTGGATATTTTAATCCGATGTGGTCACCCGATAGTAAAAAAATTGTTTATTACACTGAAAAAGGCGACCAAAAAGATCAGATTTGGACAATAAATGCAGATGGCTCAAACCAAACTTTATTGACCAATAACATCGGACACAACACCTTTCCATCTTTTTCACCTGACGGCAAACTAATAATTTTCAATTCCAATCGTGACGAAAAACAGGCGATTTACACGATGAATTTGCTAGACGGCTCAAATCTAAAGCCTTTAGCGGACATTAAAAGTTTCTATGCCCGTTACTCACCAAATGGTAAAAAGATTGCTTTTATCATCGGAGGTTTTCCGTCAAATGATATTTACATCGCGGACGCAGATGGTTCAAAGGCAAAAAAGATTTTATAACCAGTTAAGGAGAAATTTTATGAACAAAAAAATAATCGTAATTTATTTACTATTTATTCTATCCGGCGTGTTTTATACAACCAAAGCGCAAACTAAAAATGCCCCAATGACGGTTTCAGTCGAATGGCTCAGCCAACATTTGAACGATTCGAATCTCATCCTGTTGCACATTGGCGACAAAGCTGAATTTGATAAAGGACATATCGCCGGAGCGCAATATATTTCTCTGCGCGATATTTCGATTTCTCGTGATAATGGCAAGATAAATACGGAATTACCGCCCGATGAAGATCTAAAAAAAGCCTTCGAAAAATTCGGAGTGATTAATAATTCCCGCATTATTTTGTATTTTGGAAATGATTGGGTTTCGCCGACAACGCGTGTCTTTTTTACACTTGATTATCTTGGTCTAAGCGAACAAACTTCGATTCTTGACGGCGGAATGAAAGCGTGGACGAAAGCAGGAAAATCAATTACTGCCGAAGTCAAAACTCCTGCAGCCGGTTCACTAAAAATCAATCCGAAAAAAGATGCAGTTGCCTACGCCGATTGGCTAAAAACTCAGTTAAATAATCCCAAGATCGCAGTAGTGGATGCAAGAAATACTGTCTTTTACGATGGGACTACTGTTGGAAATCGACCACGCGGCGGACATATCCAAGGCGCAAAAACCATTCCTTTTGATAGTTTAGTCAATGACGACGAAACTTTCAAAACTGAAATTGAACTTCGCAAAATTTTCACTGATGCGGGAGTCAAAAAGGACGAAACTGTTGTCAGTTATTGCCATGTCGGACAGCAGGCAACAGTAGTTTATTTCCTTGCCAAATCGCTTGGCTATAATGTCAAAGTCTATGACGGCTCATTTGAAGAATGGAGTGAACGTGCCGATTTGCCGGTTGACGATCCGAAAAAAGAGACGCGCACTGCAACTATCCAATTTGTTCAGCCGGAGTGGGTTGCAGCTCGTGTCAATGACCAAAATCTGCGAATCATTGATGCACGAAATAATGTTTACGATTATTTTATGGGGCATATTCCAAACGCTGTCCATCTGCCTGACGCGGCATTGCGTGCCCCCAGAGCAGGTTACCCAACCCAATATCTCGATACTTTTGTGACCAGCCGTTTGCTCGCCAACGCAGGGGTCAAAAAGGATGACCGAGTGGTGATTTATTCAGACGGCACCAGTGTTTTAGGGGCAACAATGCTGGCTTATCTTTTGGAAAGAGTCGGACATAAACAAATTCTCATTATGGACGGAGGTTGGGAAGCCTACAAAGATAAAAATCCGGTAGCCAAAGAATATCCGAAATACGAAAGCGGTGGATATGATATTTGGGATAATCGCACGGTAAGTGTCAATTTGGAGGAGGTTAAAACAGCAGTTACCAATGCCAAAGTAAAATTTGTTGATGCCCGTCCGGCTGAAAACTATACCGGCGAAGCTAATGTTTGGGTGCGAAACGGACATATTCCGGGGGCAATCAATGTCACCTGGAAAACTCTAATGGACGAAAAAAACCCGCACAAACTAAAGCCTTTTGCTGAAATTCAGAAAATTTATGCCGATGCAGGAATTACTAAAGATGATGACATAGTCGTTTATTGCGGAACAAGCCGCGAGGCAAGTTTGGAATATGTTATTTTGAAACATCTGCTTGGTTTTCCAAAAGTTCGGCTCTACGAAGGCTCTTGGGCTGAATATGCAACCTACTCCGATTTAAAAATCGAAACAGGTTCAGGAAAAACTGCAAACAAATAGATTTATATTGAAAAGAGTTTGGAACGCAAAGGTTAGCTAAGGTTTCGCTAAGTTACATCAAGAAGATTAAAAATACTTCGCGCTCTTTGCGTTCCAAAATAGTTTTTGTTATTTCTGCCCGATTCTTGTAATTCTGCCTTCAACTTTTGGCGAAATAGTTGAATTTGGCGAATCTTTAATGGCTTTTTCGAAAACATCGGAATCTTTTTGCGCTTTATCCGCAGTGATTAAAACTTTTGCATCTTTGAACATTGTATAGCCGTCACCGCCGCGTGTCACTAAAAAGTCCGAAGTTGCTAAAGTATAAGTTTTACTTTCGTTTAAAGGTTGTCCCCCAACTTTAATTCCTGTCACGCGGTTACCGGCGGGTTTGGAAACGTCAAAAGTAAAACTCATTCCCGAAATTTGCGGAAAACGTCCGGCTTCCGCTTCTTCGGCACTGCGCGCAACTCCGTGTTCAAGAACTTCGCGCAAAGTTTTTCCGGTAATTTCAACCTTCACAATCGGATTATTAAACGGCAAAATCGAAAGCACATCGCGCTTGGTCAACATCCCGACATTATAGGTTAAATCTGCCCGAATCGAGCCGCCATTGACCAAAGCCACATCCGCTCCAACAGCATTTCGATAAGAATCTGCCACAAAATTTCCGATATTTGTTTCCTTGTTGCGGTTAGAAAACGAAGTTGCGTCCAATTCAACGCCTGTCATTCCGATTGGTTCGGCAAGTTTTTGCAAAAGGTCTTTGTATTTATCAACTACCGCAGCAAATTCGGGCGCGTCTTCAATTTTGTTGGTGACGGGAACAATTTCCCAATCCATTTCTTCCAGCCGACCTGTTTTTTTGTTGATAAAAAGGTCAAAACGCCCAAGTTCACGGGCATCGGCAGTCATTTTGAAAATCGGCGTGTGATTTGAAGCGGATTGCAAAAGGCTATGTTCGTGACCGCCTAAAATCAAATCAAAATCGGCGCATTTAGCCAATTGTTTGTCTTGCGACATCGAAAGATGAGTCAAACCGATAATCGTATTTGCGCCCTTTTTTCGCATCATCGGGACATATTTTTTGGCTAATTGACAAAAATTTTGCACCTCCAGATTCTCTTCCATCGAAGAAGTTTGTTTGGTTTCGGGCAATAAAAAACCGATGATTCCGATTTTCACGCCGCCAATTTCACGAATTACAAACGGCGGTAAATCAGCAAAGATTTTGTTAGTTTTTTTGTCAAAAACATTTGTGCCGAGCCATTGAAATTTCGATTCTTTCATCCGTTGCAGCAAAACATCGCTTTTGACATCAAATTCGTGATTGCCGAAAACGGCGTAATCAATTCCAACCGCATTCCAAGCGTCAATCATTTGTGCGCCTTTGTAGGTGCGCGTCTCGACCGAGGGCGAAATCGTATCGCCGCCGAGCGTAAAAATCGTGTTCGGATTTTCCGTAACAAATTTCTTTTTGAGCGTCAAAAGTCTTGCCAATCCGCCGCGATCTCCGCCATCAACCGGCATAAACTGATAAACGTCATTGACGTGCAAAAAAGTTATTTTGACCTGTGTTTCTGCGGCTTTTTGGGAAAAAACGGAAAAAACAAAAATCAGATAAACGGTTGTTAAATATAAAATTTTCTTGATCATTACCTTTTGCATAAAGGCGGAATCGGAACATTAAAATTGCTCATTATTCTTTCCGCCACTTCATAACTTGATTCTAAAAGCAAAAAATCATCCCCATAAACATTAGAGGGATAACAAAGTTTTTGCGTTGTTTTGCCGATCACCCCGGATGTTTTCTTAAAGCCCAATTGAGTTATCCCTGAATAGGCAGTTTTCCCTGTTTTCGGAGAAAAAATATCATAACTAACTGTAATCTCTCCGTTTTTAGCCTGGCTGTTGCTGCTTCCGGCTCGATGGCTTCCATCTGCCATTTCATTTTGGGAAAGCGAAATGAGAATAATGTATGTTTGCTCCGATTCCTTAGCCAATTTTATCGCTTCTTTGCGATTTGATTCTCCGCCTAATTCAACTTCGAGCAGGATTGAACTTTTAAGCCGATCAGCTACCCATTTTTGAGAATTTTCCGGCACGATAAATTGTTGATAAAGACTTAAAGGAATGTTCCGTAGAACCCTAAAAATATATTTGGACTTTGGAGCAGACTCAGGAGTCGGCTGCGGTGTTGGAGTTGTTTCAGGCACAGGATTTGGCGTGGAAACAGTTGGAGGTGTTCGTCTGCCGGATTGAGCACTAACCGTCAAGGCTAAAAGGAGCAAAACCAATTTGATGAACAGAACTTTTCTCATGATTTTTCAGAAGGTTTTCGGGATTTTCTCACAATTATGTCTGGAAATGAAATTTAAGCACAAGAATTGGCAAATTAAAATATTTTTTGCGTCACAATTTTACGGTTCGATAACTGTAAAATCATAATGTAGGAGGCAATAAAATGAAATTTGTAAAATTATCAAGTTATTTTTTGGGCTTAATTCTGTTGAGTTTGATGTCCGTTAATACTTTTGCCCAAGCGCAAAAAAAAACTGAACCGAAAATTGATACTATTTACGGTCCGATGAATTACGGTTTGGATAGACAAGACGCTTGGGAATTCAACGAAATCAGGTTTCGTAATGAAATTGACCGGATTTTCAGAGAAAAAGAAGCCAAAATAAAAGCTATCGCGCAACAAATGAAAAATTGCCGCACCAGCGAATGTCGTGCGCCTCTGCACCAGAAAATTCGGGAAATAGAAAGAAAAGTGCAGTTTGATTTGGCAGCGCTCTCGGAAGACAACCAAAAGCGAATTGAGTGGATCAACAAATATTGGGACGAACAAGATAAAAAACCACAAAAACGTCGAAAATATTTTCCATAAAATTTTGTAGTTTCAAAGAAAATTATTCACAGGGATAAAGGCATTTCTATCGCCTAAATCCTTGTGAATTTTCTTTTTTCGGATTTATATTTCAAAATGGATAATAACTTTTAGCATCGAACATAAGGAAAATCCATTGTGAAAATTTTTATCCCGCTGATTTTATTTTTAACTTTCATTTCTGCCAACGCCGAAACTTTACCGAAAATCGAACGTGAATTCCGTGCGGTTTGGATGGCAACTGTTGATAATATTGACTTTCCGACTAAGAAAAATCTTTCAATCGCCGAGCAAAGAGCCGAGCTGATAAAGGATTTGGATTTGGCTAAATCATTGAAAATAAATGCGGTAATTTTCCAAGTTCGTCCAATGGCTGATGCGGTTTACGAATCGAAAATTGAACCTTGGTCAGAATTTTTGACGGGGGAAATGGGGAAATCTCAACCGTTCGATCCGCTCAACTTTATAATCGAAGAAGCACACAAACGCGGAATTTTGGTTCACGCCTGGTTTAATCCGTATCGCGCCTATCATCCGGCGGCAAAAACCGTTTCGGAAAATCATATTTCCAAACGCCGACCTGATTTGGTCAGGCAATACGGAAAATATATGTGGCTCGATCCGACCGATTACGAAGTCCAGCAGTATTCTTTGAGTGTGGTGCTGGATGTCGTCAAACGCTATGACATTGACGGGGTGCATTTTGACGATTATTTTTATCCATACGCCGAAAAGGACGAAAAAGGCAATAAAATCGAGTTTCCTGACGATGTAAATTATCAAAAATATGTGCAGAGAGCATTAAATGCCAACAAAGGCGGAAAACAGCGAAGCCCTCTCAGCAGAGCAACCTGGCGGCGGATGAATGTTAATAATTTTGTCGCAGCAGTTGGACGCGAAATCAAAAAAATAAAGCCTCAAGTGATGTATGGAATTTCACCGATCGGAGTTCAGGAAATCAATTACAACGAGCTTTTTGCTGATGCGGAGTTTTGGTTGAGCGAAGGAATAATTGATTATTTTGTGCCGCAGCTTTACTGGAAAATTGACCGCAAAAACCGGGAATTTCCGCTTTTGCTAAAATTTTGGGAAAGTAAGAACGTCAAAAATCGTCACGTTTGGGCAGGCATCGGAACTTATAAAATTCCGAGCAAAACCGAAAATTTCAGCGCACAGGAAATTATCGATCAAATCTCGCTAACGCGCGAGATTCAAAAAACGGCGGGCAATATCCAATTCAGTTTCAAATCTGTCCAAAGCGATTTTGGCGGAATCCAAAACGCTCTGCGCGAAAAATCTTATCAACGCGAAGCGATTATGCCGCTTTCTCCCTGGATAAAAACGATCGCACCGCTTGCACCGAAAGTTGAAATTAAAAAGGATAAAGATTTTGTTCGAGTCCATTGGACAGAACAAGGAAAACAAAAAGCGTTCTGGTTTGTGGTTTACGCCAAAGACAAAAACGGTTGGAATTACTCAATTTTACCCGCTTCGCAAAAATCAATTTCACTTTCAGCAGACAGAAATATTGAGAAAATAATCGTCAAAAGTGTTGATAGATTAGGGAATGAATCGAAATAGTTAAAAGTTAAAAATTAAAAATTTAATTAAAACTAGCCACAACGGTTAAATCTTTTGATTCGTTCAGAATAGAATAGGTCAAATCCAACAGCAAAACTTTCCCAACCTTCAACTATTTTTTCTAAAACAAGAAATTTCTCATCACTTAAATTTGTTATAGGTGTGTGAAATTTCTCGTTGTTACCTTCGGTAAGATAGTCTTCAAAGCTATTCTGATTGACGGAAGCTAAATTTCTATCAATAAACAGCATAAATAAATCACTCATTTTGTCTCTGTAAGTAATCCATTCATCATGAGTATTTCTCTTTTTTCTAAATGACATTTTTAACTTCCAAATGTGTTCTGGCTTCCCAAATTTCGGGAAAGAATTTTTTCGAGAGCGTAGTGCGTAAATATCCTGCACCTTCCGAACCGCCCGTTCCGCGTTTCATTCCGAGCATTCTTTCTACCATCAAAACGTGATGATAACGCCACAGAGCAACATTTTCATCGTGTTCGATCAGCAAATCCTGCAAGATAAAAAGGTCGTGATCGGTTTCGGGATGCGTTAAAATCTGAACAATCGTTTTGATCCGATTTTCTTCAGTGGAAACATCGTAGCCTTTTTCGCCAAGAATTTTCCAAACTGCATCCGCCAGCGTTGGCGAATTAAATCTTTCGGTCAAACGCTGATGTGCAAATTCGTCGAACTTAAAAAAATTGAGAATTTTTTCGTCCTTTGCGCCGGAAACGAATTCGAGTTCGCGGAACTGCATTGATTGAAAACCGCTTGCCGGATTTAATCGGTCACGAAATTCTAAAAAGCCGATTTGCGCCATTGATTCAAGGATGTGAATTTGCGAAACCAAAACTTTTTCAATCGCCGTAACTGCTCTCAATGCGTGGTTTGCCCGAAAAATTCTGCCTTCTCCGAGCCATCCTATCGAAGCATCAATTTCGTGCAAAATCTGCTTGAACCACAACTCGTAAGTCTGATGAATAATGATAAAAAGATGTTCATCGTGGCTGGTTGGCTCGGATAAAGTCTCTTGCAGTTTGATCAATTCGGGAACTTTCAAGTATGAGTTATACGAAAGTTCGGGATTTTTGCCATATTCCTTCATACTTACATCATACTCCAAAAATATTCGCTATCTAAATTCGCCTTTTGCGAAAGAATTTTGAACTGACGAAAAAGAGCAAAAACCCCGAAAAAATTGTGGTAATTCCCAAAAGCGAAAACCCCCGAAGCAGATAATTATTGACATTATCGCGTTCTTGATAATCCATCGTGTGCAGCATCCACAAAAAATCATAAATTCGCCATTGATTTGTCCGAAACGCCCCGATTTGTCCATTTTCGGCAGAAAGATAAACGGTCAAATCATCTTCAAACGTCACCGCCCACGCAGGCAAAGGCTTTTCTCGGTATTCGTGATGACCGCCAATATTTTCAGTGGTTAAATAGGTGATTTGTTTGATCTTGTCTGGATTAGCTATCGATTCAGTTGCAATCTTTTTAGCTTCATCTTCGGAAATATTCGAGCGAATTTTGCCGGTTATTGCGTTTGCTAAAATCGTTTCGTGATGAAATTTTATTTCGTAAAAAGGCTCGTTAAAAATTTCAACGATTTGAATTTTATTGATTTCCGAAACATTTTTGGTGTGCGAAATTTCATCAATAATTATTTGAGGCGAAATAAGATTGGTCGAAATATTCAAAATTTCATCTTTTTTACGCAGATTTTCGCCACGAATTTCTTTGATGTTCGTCCAACTAAAATACAATCCGCCGATTGTCCAAAATAAAAACTGAACCCCGATAAAAATGCCTAAATATCGATGTGTTTTGCGAATGTAATGTTTATAATTTCTACGTTTCATAGCTTAGTGCGAATGTTTATGACTGTCTTCACGCACTGCACCTTTTTGAATTTCGTTGCGAACGTAATCAACTACCGCTTTGATTTCTTCGGCTTTTAATTTGGCTTTGAAAGCGGGCATTTTGTTCGTTTCGCCGTCCGCAACTTGTTTAATATGTTCATCTTCTGAGTGATGCAAAGCGTGTCCCGAAGTTAGCGGAATTCCTTTTTTTGCCCCTTCGCCGTTTGCCCCGTGACATTCCGAACAGTTGGTTTTATAGATTTCCGAACCGTTGATAGTTGCAACTTCACCGATTTTCGTCAGCTTGGTAAAAGTGATATTTGCACCGATTCGCTCGATCTCAAAATCAACTTTGTCGCCGACTTTGATGTTTTCCAACATCGCTTTATCTTTAACCGGCTCAGTCATTTCCATCGCTTCCATATAGCCTTTGATATCTTCGTGATCAATGGTAATTTTCCCTTTTTCCAAGTCAATTTTTTTGACCACGCCTTTGGATTGGTAATAATGAAGTTCGGCGTTTGGCGAAACGGGTTTGAGCGGTTCTTGATTCGTGCAAGCAGATGAAAATAAAGCAATTATAGCGATAATTACTAAGAATTTGATGTTGTATTTCATTTTTTCTCCCAAGGATTGCTGAATTTTGGATTGTTGATAAATTCGGTATCGGTCAGACTTTTCAAGAAAGCAATCAAATCCTGTTTTTCATCCGGCATTAAGCGAAAACCATTGACAAAACTGGATTTATACGGATTTTCGCTGCCTTTTCCGGCGTATTTTCCCTCCGAAATTGTGCGTCCGGCGGCTTTGTAATGGTCAATCACTTCTTCGAGCGTAGCAATGCTCCCGTCGTGCATATACGGGGCAGTCAATTCAATGTTGCGAAGCGTCGGAACTTTGAATTTGCCCATATCTTCTTTTTTGTGCGAGATTTCAAAAAGCCCTGTATTATCAGTCGGATACGCTCCTTTTCCGCCAATGTTGTAAAGCCCGTTATTTTCGTATTGAGCAGGTTCGTTCGATTTTCCGACAAAATTTACCGTTCCCGAAAGGTTAAATCCGGCGTGGCAATCGAAACATTCGGTTCGTTCACTGAAAAAGAGCCGTTGCCCGCGTTTGGCTGATTCGGAAATCGCATCCTGCACTTTTCCGTAGCGATATTTGTCATAAGGAGAATTCCCCGAAATCATTGTGCGGACAAAACTTGCAATTGATTGCGTGATATGATTGAGCGTGACTTTTTCCTTGTCGCTCGGATACGCATCCGCGAAAAGTTTTTCGTAAACAGGTTCGGCTTTGACTCGTTCGAGCAGTAATTTTTCTTTGCCTTCCATCCCCATTTCGACAATCGGCATCGTTCCGAAAATCGGCAATAAATGATGTCTTTCCAACGAATTAACGGCGGGATTCGCCCAATTGAACGAAGGATTATAGGCCACATTTGCCAATGTCATCGAATTTCGCGGATGAACTTCGCCTGTTGAGCCAACCGAAGTTTTCTTGTCTTCAGTAAAGGCTTTTTCCTGCAAATGACAGGTCGCACAGGAAAAATCTTTGTAAATCGAAAGGCGTTTATCGTAGAAAAGATGCCGTCCAAGTTCGACTTTTGCCTCGCTCATCGGATTATCCGCCGGAACATTCGGAGTCGGAAAGCCTTTCGGCAAATCCCATTTATATTCAATGGTTTGGGCGTTTGAAGTCGAAATTTTTTGACTCAAAGCAAAAACGCTCAAGAAGATAAAAATAAAAATAATTACAATTTTTAGATGTTTCATAAATTTCCTTTTTCATCCACGAAGTTCACTAAGCAACCACGAAGATGATTTATTGTTTTCCTTCGTGAAAACTTTGTGTGGCTTCGTGGATAAAATCATTTGGACTTTTCCACCCGCATAAAAGTTTGTTTGCCTGATAATTGATTTCCTTCGGTTTCAAAATTCAAGCCGAGACTTTTGAAAATCGCCGTGCAATCGCCATCGCCCGGAAAAGACATACAGCCTGCCGAAGTTTTTTCCTGATTGACATCCACGTTTGCCCCTGCAAATAGAGCTTTCAAATCAACCTTGATAATGTCTTTCAATAAGTTAAATTTTGCAAACGAAAATTCGGGGCGATTGCTGTATCTACAATTTGTTTTGCCGTTTGGATCGGTTTCGCAATTGGTTGAACCAAGATGCAAAACATAGCCATTCGGTCTGCCTGTCGTTTTCGTGTCAATCCGGGCGAATTTGTAACCGATTTGCCAAGACCACATCATCCGCGTCAGATTCAGCGGCGAAGGCTGCAAAGTCGGATCGAGATGATTCATTTCTTCGGGAACACCAATCACGAATTTCACGCCCGAATATTCGCCTTTCGGAACAGTTCCGCGAATCATTGTGTTCAATTCTTTCGTGCCATTCGTGCAATTTCCTTCACCGTTTTCAAAATCAAGCAACGCAACTCTTTCGCTCTGAAACTTTCCGTCATTCTTCAAACTGACAGGCGTTTCCTTTCCTCGTTGGTCAACCAAGCGAACATCTTGAACATAAAATTTGAAATCGGAAACCGTCATTTTTGAATTGGTCGTGCCAATTCCTTCGTATATTTCTTTGCAGTCAAAAGTTTTTTCACCGACAACTGCTTTAAAATTGATTGCGACAGGCTGTGTTTGAGCCGAAGAAACAACCGCAGTAACAACTAAAAATAAAATAAATGCAGATAAATTTCTCATAAAAATCCTTTCGTATTTCTAAAATACTCTGCTCCAAGCCCAATAAATGAGGCAAATATTGCAGTTCTGGTTAAAATGGCAGGCTTGAGATTTTAAGCCCAAAGCAGAGCAAACCGTTAACCAAGGCTAGCGTCAAAAAGCACACTAAATTGTTATAAAAACTATGTTTAAGTTGATCGGATTAGATAAAAAACGGTGGAGAACGCGGATTGATATTGCGTGAGATTTTGTCTAGAGTTTGGACAGATTGAGAGGCAAAAAAGTTTATTTCTTTGACAAAAGTCGGCGGACGCGCAATTTGCTGTAACGTGAATTTGGTTAAATCTTGCTGACCAATTTCTTGACGCGAATTATTGCTAACTGTTTCAGGTTTGTGATTTTGCGCTAAATTTGAATCGGGCAAATTTGGATGATGATTTATTTCAGCAAAAGCCAAATCGCCTTTTTGCAAATAATTGAAGAAAAGTTTTTCCGTTTTTGGCTGAAAACCGAGCGTTTTTTGAGTTAATTGAGTTCCAAACTGCGCCTTTAATTTATCACTCGCACAAATATCTTCAAGCTCATTTTTGATTTCAGGCTGTGGAATTCCCTTTTTAACTAAAGCCTTTTGTAGCGGACAATAAACTAAATTTTCATTTAGGTCTTGGGTCGATTGAGGCAAAATGAAAAAAGAAAAGCATAAACTCAGCAACAAAATATTGCTAAGTAAAAAAACTGTAAAAATGCTGCTTTTTTGTTTCATTCCGTAAAAGTAATTATCCTAGGCTTTAGTTTTGGTGAAAGTCAAGTTGCGGCAAATTTTAGATTGGTTTAACCATTTTTGTTAAGTTTATGAAACAATTTCGCCAAAAACCACAAAAAGGTCTTGACATCCAACGTTTTTTGGGCTAAATTTTCGGTCGTTCTATACAAAAACAAACACATTAAAAATCCCCGGAATCTTGTAGTTTAAGATTTTTTTTCGTAAGAAATGAGCTTTATTACATTTCTGTCAGTCTGCGCTTTACTAAGCTAATCTAAAGGCTTCGTCACGGCGTGGATTTTTGTTTTTTTATGCCAATATTTTTTTTTGGCTCAGAACTTTTAACTTAAATTACGGACACTCTTTTTGGGTGTTCAAACTGAAATAAACTGAAGTTTGTAGGAGGAAGTAAATAGAAGATGTCTAAAATTAACGGTAAGGTCAAATGGTTTAACAATGCAAAGGGTTACGGATTTATCGAACAACCCGGCGAGCAAGATATTTTCGTGCATTACAGCGCGATTCAAGGTGACGGCTACAAAACCCTGATGCAAGGGCAAGAAGTCGAATTTGAAGTAACAAACGGACCAAAAGGACCGCAAGCCGAAAATGTAATGAGAGTCTGAAATTGACCGATTAAATTTTTATGTGAGTTAAAGGCTTACCCCCCGAAAGTCTTAACTCACATAAAATTATTTTAGTTTTTCTCCAATACGCTTTTAATCCCCCCATTTTCAAAATATTTTGTAAGTTGTTCAAAGGTCTTTTACCAGTTTGAGCAATTCAACGACCATCAAACAAAATTCTTCATCAAAGCTGCAAGTAATTTCAATTGTTTTCGTTCAACCAATTGAGAATTTGATTTTTTCGTTGGGAGTTCTGCAAAACTATGAAAACAAGTCCGTTAAATAACATCAAAGTTGCCAGTCCGTGTTCGGCAAATTGGGATGAAATGCTCGGCGATGACCGCAAAAGATATTGCGGAGAATGTAAATTAAATGTTTTTAATCTGTCGGGAATGACCAAAATGGAAGCGGAAAACTTATTGCTTGATTCCGAAGGTCGCGTCTGCGTCAGATTTTACCGACGCTCTGACGGAACGGTTCTCACTCAGGATTGTCCGGTTGGCTGGGCAAAAGTTAAGCGTAATCTTTCACGAGCCGCAACTGCGGTCTTTACTTTAATCATCGGACTTTTTGGCGGAATTTTTGCTTTTAACTTAAATAAAAAAACTCAGATTGAAGTAGGACAAACTCTTCCGGCAAATGTAAATATAAAAGTTGAAGAAGATGGTAGCATTTGTTCGCGTCCAAATCCGGAAAACGTAACTATGGGAAAAGTAGCTACAATGGGCACTCCTGTTCCGATTAAAGTTGAAAAAGATGTGATGGTTGACGGTCAGATTTCAAACATTGAAGAAATACGCACTCAACTAAAGAAAAATAAAGCTAATCGTTAAAATAATCTTAGTTTAGAAGATTTTTAAGTCCGCGATTAAGTCTTTTAATGAAAACCTGATAGCGGAAAATGGAAAGTTTATTGAAATCAAATTTAACTATCCACTTTCCACTAAAACAAAGCCGGCTGACTAAAAGATTTTGTCCATTCGATATATTTCTTCGCGTTAAATTTCTTTCCTGAACTGCCCGAAGTCATATATCGAATCGTGCCGAAAACATTACGCTCAAACCACGGACGGTCGTGCTTGCCGAAACACCAAAGAATTCCGGCGTAACTGTTTGGATTTCTGCCGTCCAGCGCATATTTGTTATTAAAATCTTCTAAAATTGCAAAGGCTTCTTCGTAATTCCGCGTCCACGCAATAACATTTTTTCCCCACAGCATCCGAACGTAATTGTGCATTCCTCCCGTTACGACCAATTCCCTTTGCGCCGCATTCCAGATTTCGTCGTGCGTCTGAGAGTTTTCCAACTGTTCAATCGTATAAAGAAAATCCCGCTGGTCTTCATGATGTTTTCGCATCGTTTCTTGCGTCCAATTCGGTAAACAACTCAAAGAATCATAGTTTGGATTAAAACGGGTAAAGTTAAAAGACAATTCCCTACGCACAATTAACTCTTCCAGAAAAGTTTCTTTTGATTCTGTCGGTGCATCGGCATTTTCAACTGCTTCGACAATCTCCTGGACGGACACAAAGCCGAAATGTAAATACGCCGAAAGCCGAGAGCTGCCGTCAACTGAACATTCATTTCGTGTTTTTGAATAATCAGGAAAGATTTCTTTGATAAAATGCTGCAATCTTTTATGTGCGTTTAAACTTCCGCCTTTGTAAATGTGCGAAGGTCTGATGTCGTGATTGATTTGGCATCTTGCTACTAATCTTTTAATGTTTTCCTCATTGAAAACTAAGGAAGACTGCGAGTTTATTAAAGAATGATTGCTGCTTACTAAAGAATCATTCGTCTTTATTAAATAATTTGCATTGCTAATAAAACAATCATCCGTCTTTATTAAGAAATGATTATGATTTATTAAAGAATCATAACGCTTTATCAAATAATCAGCCGTCATTATTAAGTTTTCTTCAGTGAAAGGCTTTTTGTAATCCGGCAACATCCTTTTGATCTTTGGTCTGATCGTATAAGCGGCATACTCTTCCTTTTCAAAACGCGACATCGGAATCATTCCGTTTGAATCAACAGCATAAACGGGAATGTTTGCTTTCTCGGCAATCCGGCGATTATGTTCGGGAATAATGAAACAAGGAAAATCATCAGTGACAATTAAACAAGCATCTTTAGCTATTTCGGCAACCACATTTTTAGGCGAATTTTCGTCCTGCTGAAGATAGAAAAGATATAAAATCCCCTTTTCGGCAAAGGCTTTTCGTTTTTCTTCTACACCTTCCAGAATAAAAGTGTGAATCCTATCATTTGCCCAAGGGTAGTAATATTTCAAACCTTCATAAACGACAAGGGGAATTTTACGCAAATTTGCCTGCTCAATTGCAAAGTTAAGTGCGTAATTATACGCAGTTCGTTTGAACATCTGCATCCAATACAAAACATATTTACCATCATTATTAGCAGACTGATTGTTTAAAAGTTGAGTTCTCT
>DAORIL010000007.1:0-32233 GCA_035438525.1 Pyrinomonadaceae bacterium | reverse complement strand
CGAAAAAGTCAAAACATTCTCAATTGGTTTTGATGAAGATTCTTTTGATGAATCAAAATTTGCCCGGGAAGTTGCCGAACATCTCGGCACTGAACATTACGAAGAAAAATTAAGCGTTGAAACTGCAGCGGATTTGATTACAGAGATTGGTGGTTGGCTGGATGAACCAATGTCAGACGGTTCGATTTTGCCGACTTTTTTACTTTCACGTTTTGTCCGCAAACACGTGACAGTTGCCCTTGGTGGGGATGGGGGAGACGAAATTTTTGCTGGTTATCCGATGTATTACGGTCACAAAATGGCGCGGGTTTATGATTCGATCCCAAATTTTGTGCGTGCCGGAATGATTGAACCGGTTGTTAATTCTTTACCTGTCAGCAGTAAAAATCTTTCATTTGATTACAAAGCCAAACGATTTGTGGCTGCTTCAAAATATGATTTGGTCACCCGCCATCACTCCTGGTTTGGCTCTTTTTCACCCGATGGACAGATGGATTTATTAACCCAAAGTGTCAAAGCTTTGACTGAAAAGGACGTCTATTCAGATGCCAGAAGATTACTAGAAATTTGCGATGCTACCGACCAAATTGAGCAAATGCAGTTTTTGGATATGAATTTTTATATGGCGGAAGATATTTTGACCAAAGTTGACCGTGCAAGTATGGCAGTTTCTTTAGAAGTTCGTGCTCCTTTCCTTGACCATCGTGTTGCCGAATTTGCTTCGTCCCTGCCAATCAACTACAAATTAAACGGAAGCAACGGCAAGTATATTTTGAAAAAAGCCGTCGAAAAACTTTTACCGAAAAATGTTACCAAACGTCCTAAAAAAGGTTTTGGAATTCCAATCGCTCAATGGTTAAAAGGTAAACTCAATCCATTAGCTCACGATCTGCTTTCACGTGAACGCTTAATTCGACAAGATCTATTTGATTATGAATATGTTGAAAAACTTTTGTCAGATCACGAAAAAGGAATTGCCAGTAATCATAAACAACTCTGGACTTTGTTAGTTTTTCAATTGTGGTATGACAATTTCTTTGAGAAATATAAACATAAATTTCCAGCTACTGAATAATTCGTAAATAAAAAAGCCGATGTTCAAAAAACATCGGCTTTTCAATAATTATCTGTAAAATTTACTCTATCGTGAATTTTGCCGTCGGGTCAAGTAGTTGGTTGTTGACAGTATCTTTGATCTTTATTTTCAATTCGTATTCACCTGAATTGAGTTCTGCTGTTGGTAAAAGTCTTGCCAAAGTCAAACGTTGTCCTGAATCGCTTAAACCTTTCCAATCTTCAGTTTGACGGGAAATTTCTTTTCCATTTTTGGTTAAAATATATTCGACCTCGACTGCAGGTTTGAGCGTCATTTGGTCAATTCCGACATTATAAACCTGCAAATAAACTCCGACTTCCTGACCCTTTTTATATTTTGCCGAAAGGTTTGGGATTACTTTTTTGTCGCCAATGACAAAACTTTCACCAATATTTCTTTCTGTTGTGCTGTAAAGCCGTGAGGCTAAAATAAGAGTTGAAGTTCCGAGTTTATTTGGTTCATATTTTGGAACCGTAAATCCAATATTTCTGACGCCAATTTTTCCCGAATCAACATCACGAACCGCCACACTAACTTTGTAAGTTGCGCCCGGTGCAAGTGCAATCGCTTTTTGATAGATGGATTTTCCTTCCTTCAAATCAGCAAGTTCCCTTGCAGTCGAATTAGCTGTGACCACATCTTCAAAAATTCCTGAGCGTTTGCCTGCGACCGAAGTTACTCTTCCGAAAATATTCATTGTTGCAGTTTGTAAACCGCCTGAATCTTTGAATGAAAGCTCTTTATTGTCCGCTTGGATTGTGAACGCCGCAATTACTTTTTCATCGGATTGACGAAAGAAATCTACTTTTAAATCGAAATCTATGGGGTTTCCTTCGAGGGTTATTGGTCCACTTGAATTAGTTATCTCACTTAATCCTGAATCTCTTACCTTTGGCGGAGTCATCAGACTGTTTGCAATCTCTAATCGTCTAAATAAACTATCTTGTTCACGTTGATAACTAGCATTATTTATTCCGGCAATTCTATTAGATCTATCTTCACCAAAAAGTTGCTCGGCTAAAGTTGGACCTGCCCCAGGAACATACAGTAGTGCATCTTTTTCATTTGCATTTTTAGCCATCCGATATTCACCGGTTCCGGTTGGATCGACAAACTCAATTTCTAATCCGTCTCCAACATTATCTAAATGCCGATAGAACCAGATCTCAAACGGATAAGTTGTAGTTGAGCCTCCGCCTTCATAACTTGGTCGATCATAACTTCCGCCTGACGGATGTGATTCAATTGAATCAGGTTTACCAAATGTTATATAAATTCTTCCACGGTCAGTTTTCCAACCCGGAATTCCCGAAGTAAATTTTTCATTCGCGTAGGCTATGCGTTCGTAATATTCCTCTTTAAATTCATTTTCCTCGGTGTCAGGGTTTGGATCCCGTTTATCCCAAAATATGGCAATAAAATTTTCGCGTTCCTCATTTGTTTTTAGTCTTTTAAATGCATCTATTTCCTCTGGACGAATGATATATTTGACATCTTTTTCTACCCAATCCTTAAAAATCTTATCTTGATTAGTTTCAACTTTTACCTTTTTCGGATTTTCAATTGGAGGTTGAGCAAAACTAATTGCAGTTGAAAAAAATATCGCATTGATTAAAACCAAGTAATTTACGAAATATTTTTTACGCATTTGGGGAACTCCTTTTTTTAATTTAAAAAGCCCGTCTGTAATTCCATTTTTCAATGAAATTTACAAAAGGGCTTAATTGAAACAAACAACTATTCGATTGTAAATTTGGCAGTTGGTTCGAGAGTTTGATTGCTGACGCGGTCACGAATTTTGATTTTCAATTCGTATTCTCCCTTATCCATTTGGGCAGTTGGCAATAATCTTGCTAAGGTTAGACGTTGACCTGAATCACTCAAACCTGTCCAATCTTCGGCTTGTTTGATTACTTCTTTACCTGATTTGGTCAAGACATATTCGACATCAACCGAAGGGCGCAAAGTGGTTTGGTCGATTCCCGCATTATAAACCTGCATATAGATCCCAACATCCTGACCTTTTTTGTAATTGGCAGCCAGATTTGGAATTACTTTTTTGTCGCCGATGATAAACATTCCGCCGATATCGCGTTCTGTTGTTTCATAAAGTCTGGTCGCTAAAATCAAAGTCGAGGTTGAAAGTTTTTCAGTTTCGTATTTTGGAACGGTGAACCCAAGGCTTCTGACCCCTGCTTTACCTGTTTCGACATCACGCACCACAACGCTAACTCGATAGGTTCCACCGGGTTGAAGTGCCAGTGCTTTTTGATAAACGGATTTACGTTCTTTTGCTTCGGCTAATTCTTCCGGAGTTGCACTTGTCGCAACCGAATCCTCAAAAATCCCTGAACGTTTTCCTGAAACTGCGGAACACGACCAAAAATATTCATTCTAGCAGTTTGCAAACCACCTGAATCTTTGAAAACCAATTCCCTGTTATCTGCCTGGACTGTAAACGCTGCAATTACTCTTTCATCGGATTGACGGAAAAAGTCAACGCGAATATTAAAATCAAGCGGATCATTATCAATTACCGGAGATTGTTCACCTGCCAACTTTTCTAAATCAGCAAATTTTACTTGCGGCGGACGTTGTAAAGCTGTAATAACCTCAAGGCGGCGGAAAGGAGAATCTTGCTCACGTTGATAATTGTTTTGTCCGTTATTGATACCCGAAATCCGGTCAGCCTTGTCTGATAAACCAAGCTCTTCTGAAAGCGTCATTCCTGCTCCCGGAACCATCAACAAAGCATCTTTTTCATTGGCATTTCTTGCAATCCGATATTCACCTGTTCCGGTTGGATCAACAAATTCGATTTCGAGTCCGTCCCCAACATTATCTAAATGCCGATAGAACCAAATTTCAAACGGATAGGTGGTAGTTGAACCTCCGCCTTCATAACTTGGTCGATCATAACTTCCACCTGACGGATGTGATTCAATTGAATCAGGTTTACCAAATGTTATATAAATTCTGCCACGGTCAGTTTTCCAACCCGGAATTCCCGAAGTAAATTTTTCATTTGCGTAAGCAATTCGTTCGTAAAATTCTTCACGATACTCATTTTCTTCGGTGTCCGGATCCGGGTCGCGTCTGCGCCAAAAATTTTCAATAAAGTTTTCGCGCTCTTCGTCGGTTGCTAATTTATCAAAAGCCTTTTTTTCTTCGGGCGTGATGATATAAGCTACGTCATTGCTTATCCAATCCCGATAAACTTTTTTGACAGCATCTTCTTTTTTAACCTTGCGAGCTTTGTCATTTGGATCAACTTGTCCAAATATCAAAAGTGCACTTGAAAACACAATTAGTGCCGACAGCGCAAAATTGCTTATCAACTTTTTATTCAACATTACAGTAAAACTCCTCAACTTATACTACAAGAATCGCCTTTAGAGATTTTATACACAAAACGACCTATAAAGATTTTAGTTGGTATTTCCTAATAGTCAAGATGCTAAAAGGACTTATGAAGGTTGCCTTACGGCAATTTTCTTTGGTTAAACTTCGGTTGTAGTTCTTTTTTTTCCAAAAAACCAGGCTACAAAGACCGAAATCACATACAAAAAGATCATTGGCAATGCAAAAAGCATCATATTCAAAGCATCCGGTGTTGGTGAAGCAACTGCTGCTACAATTAAAATTACGACGAGTGCAATTTTCCAACCTCTAACCAACAATCCCGCGTTAATGACACCAACTCTGGCTAGAACGTAACTAATTGCCGGCATTTGGAAAACCAATCCCATCGCTAACATTAAAATCGTAATAAAGTCGAAATAATCAGAGGCATTGAGCATTAAATTAAAATCTGCTCCAACCCCTAATAAATATTTTACAGCCGGAGGAAATAAAATGTAGTAACCAAACGCCGCTCCTACTACAAAAGAAATACTCGATAATAAAACAAATGGTGTCACATACCGCCTTTCATGCTGGTAAAGTGCAGGGGCAATAAATCCCCAAATTTGTAATAATAGTAAAGGAAGTGACAAAGCAATTGCAGCATACAGTGAAACTGTCACATATAGCGTAAATGGCTGCATTGCAGTTGTCACGATCAATTTTTCATCTGCTTTCTTTGTCGCTTTTGTAGGAAAGTTAAAATCTAATGGCAAACGGATTCCTTTTGGAATAATTGCGTTACTTGTATAAATTGGCTCCTCCGTAAATAAACCTAAATTTCCATCCTTATCTTTAGCAACTAACGAATTTACCGAAGTTCCCATGATAACTACAGTTCCGCCAAAATCAGTATTTCTATCAAAAACAAAACGTCCCTTTTCACCTTCTTTCAGGTTATTCCATGAAATTATTTTCTCTTCACCTGTTAAACCTTGAATTGGAAATTCCGTCCTTTGTGCTTCTGCCAGAGCTCTGGTCACAGGAATTGATAGAAAGTTATAGATCTCACCTGAAAAATAAAAGCAAACTAAAAAGGCAATGACTATAATTATGACTGAATTGATTATACGGCGACGGAGTTCGTCTAAATGTTCCAAAAACGACATCTGTCCGCCAAGTTGTGCTTCGTCTTGATTTGTTTCTACTGCATCCATCTTTTTTGATTATAACCAATCGCGTTTGGTGAGAGTAGCGGTTTCAGGCTTGGGTTCTTCGGTTTGGGCTGGTTCAACTTCTATTGTTTTATCTTTATTAAAAATTCTGGCAACTTCTTCCGGGCTTAACTCTTTGATTGTTGGAGCAGACAATAATTTTTCCTCTATTTTGGTGGTTGGCGCAATTGAATTTTGCTCGGGTAAGGCAATTGAGTTATTTTCCAATATTGGGTCTTCGCCTAACGTTTGGAACATTTTTTTATCTTCCTCAACTTCCTTTTCCCAAGTTTGTTTAAATTCGCCTGTCACTTTGCGAAAATCTGCCATCGTTTTACCGATTGTCCGTGCCAAATCCGGCAATTTTCGCGGTCCAAAAACGATAAGCGCAACCATTCCGATCAGGATTAGTTCTTGTGTGCCGATTGATTCGAGAATAAATAAATACAACTTTTTTTCCTCTCTGGTTTATGCACCAAACTATGCAATCTAAAACTTTTGATTAATTTGCTTAATCAAAAACTTAATTTCTAACTACTGAAATAATGTAACTTACCTCAATTTTCAAATCACAAACTCTAACTCACTTCAATTAAAAAATCTTTGAACGGTTCAACTCGCCCAATTATTTTTGCGCCATCGACCTGTTTAAGCAACTCGTTTGCCTTTGATTCTTCCAACGAAATCAACAATCCTCCGGCGGTTTGCGGGTCAAAAAGTGCGCTCTGCATCTCGCCTGAAACACTTTCATTTATTCTAACAGTTTCACCGACATAAAGGCGATTGTTCCTGTCCCCTCGAGTCAACATTTTTTGCTCGATCAGGTTCAAAACATTAGGTAAAAGCGGAACTGAATTTGAATCAAGCTGTAAGGTGACCCTACTCCCCTTTGCCATTTCAAAAGCGTGACCAAGCAATCCGAATCCGGTAATATCCGTGCAGCCGTTTGCCCCGACTTTCTGCATCACTCTTGAAGCTTGGGCAGCAGAGGTCGTCATAGCTTTCATTGCTGCTTCTACTGACTCTGGTTTAGCAACTCCGCGTTTGATAGCAGTGCTGATTGCTCCCGTTCCGATTGGTTTGGTCAAAATTAAAACATCCCCTGCTTTTGCACCTGAATTTTTGACGATTTTTTCGGGATGAACGATGCCTGATACGGTATAGCCAAATTTAATTTTCTGGTCATGAAGCGAATGTCCGCCGATTACCACGACATTTTCGGTGTTCATCATCCTTTGTCCGCCCAAAAGAATCTTGCCCAAAACATCCCAATCGCCTTTTTGCGGATAACGAACAATGGAAAGTGCAGAAACTGGAATTCCGCCCATCGCATAAACATCATTGAGCGAATTGATCGCCGCAATTTGTCCGTAAATTTCAGGATCATCGGCGATAGGTGTAAAGAAATCAACAGTTTGCACGAGCGCAGTAGTTTCATTGAGCCTAAACACACCTGCATCGTCAGATGTTTCAAAGCCAACTAAAACATCTGTCGTAAAATCTTGCTTAGGTAATTTGCTCAAAACTTGAGCAAGGTCGCTTGGCGCAAGTTTCGCCACTCAACCAGCGCAAGATACCATTTCTGTTAGGCGTTTTTGTTCCATAACTCCCTATTATTCAATGATTTAAGATTTGATTGTTTTCCTTAAATCTTAGTTTACTCTGCCAAAAGCATTCGGTAAATCCTATCTAAATCGTCCTGTCCGTAATATTCAAATTCTATTTTTCCGCCCGTTCCTTTGGTATCAGGAACAATACGGATCTGAGTGCTGAATTTTCGGCGCAATTTTGTTTCTGCGGCTTTCAGATTCGGGTCTTCCTTTGGTTTAACTTGCGTCTTTTCAACAACTTCTGTTTCACCACGGCTAATCCGTTTGACAGCTTTTTCGGTTTCCCGAACTGAAAGCGTCATTTCCATAATACTTCGCGCAACTCGGCGTTGAGCATCCGAATTATCAACCATTAACAAGGCTCTGGCGTGTCCGACCGAAATCTTCTCTTCCGACACCAAATCTTGTATATCATCTGGTAACTTTAATATACGCAAATAGTTAGCGATAAAAGTGCGATCTTTTCCAACTCGACTGGCAACCATTTCTTGAGTTAAACCAATCATTTCAATTAATTTTTTATAGGCTCTGGCTTCTTCAATCGCATTGAGTTCTTGCCGTTGAATATTTTCGACTAGGGCAAGTTCCAGAATTTTATCATCCGAAATATCTTTAACTACTGCGGGAATCCTTGTTAATCCGGCACGTTGAGATGCACGCCAACGTCGTTCCCCCGCTACTAACTCATAACCATTCCCTTTTTTTCGAACCAGAATCGGCTGAACCACTCCATTGACCTTAATTGATTGAGTCAGTTCCTCGAGATTAGCTTCAGTAAAACGAGTCCGTGGCTGTTCGGCATTTGGAATAATCAAATCTATATCAATTTCGATGAAACCTTCTTCGCCACCAGTTTGTTTATCACTATCTTCTCCCAGTAACGCGCTCAAACCTCTACCTAATGCCTTTCTGTTCATGACTCAAAATCTCCTTTGCTAATTGAATGTAACTTTCTGCCCCGCGTGAACGAATATCATATAAAATGATTGGCTTGCCGTAACTCGGTGCTTCCGCCAAACGAACATTGCGCGGAATGACCGTCTGAAAGACTTGTTTGCCGTAAAAATCGCGCAAATCATTGGCAACTGCCATTGATAAATTGGTTCTCTCGTCATACATCGTCAAAAGTAATCCTTCAATTACCAATTTTGGATTTAATCCGCGTCTTAGCCTCGCAAGTGTATCAAAAAGTTCAGTGACACCTTCGAGTGCGTAATATTCACATTGAATTGGAACTAAAAGTGAATCTGCAGCAGTCAAACCATTAAGCGTCAGCAACCCAAGTGAGGGGGGGCAGTCAATGATAATATAGTCATAATCGTTTTTAACTCCTTGCAAAACATCTTTCAGAATAAACTCTCGATTTTGCGTATCTACTAATTCAACTTCTGCTCCGGCAAGATTCTTATCAGCCGGAACCACCCAAAACATCGGTAATTCAGTTGGTAAAACAGTATTTTCAATCTTTTCGCCCAAAACCATTGAATTATAAAGGGTTTTTCTGTTCTGTGCGCGTGGGATCCCCGAACCGGATGTAGCATTTCCCTGCGGATCAGCGTCCACAAGTAAGACTTTTTTCTCTTCGACAGCTAATCCGGCAGCTAAATTGACTGATGTGGTAGTTTTTCCAACGCCACCTTTTTGATTTGCGACGGCAATTATTTTTCCCATTTGTTACAACCTTTTTTTTTGGAAGTTTTTATAAAGGTATCATAGGTCTCAGGAAAGTAGAAATGTGGCACGGGAAACATTTAAAGAATTTTGGCAAATTGCAGTTAGATCAATTTTGGAAAGTAAATCGGCATGAGAATGTGGCACGAAGCACATTTTTGACGTTTCATGTCCTACATTCTCATATTTAGGCAGTTTTTTGCTGATTTTTAGAAGAAATATAAACCAAAACTGTGGATAAGGCAGCAGGAGTTAATCCCGAGATCTTGCGGACCTGAGCGAAAGTTTGGGGCTTAGCACGTTCCAGACGCTCAATCATTTCATTTGAAAGTCCGCTGATACCGCGAAAATCAATATCATTCGGCACTTTAAGGTTATCATAATGATTAACACGTTCCGAGGCAGTTCTATGCGTAGTAATGTATCCGGAATAAAGTGAATCTGCCAAAACCGTCTCTAAATCACTTTCTTTTAGATTATTTTGCAATTCATTCGGAAAGAATCGTTGAATTAGGTCTAAGTTTACACCTTGACGTTGGGCTAAATGAGACAAAGTAAAAGCATCACCCAAATCAGTGCCTAGAATTTGCGAAATAGTTGCATATTCGACACTCGAACGTTTGAAACGGGTATTGTCTAAATGATTACGGATTTGGGCAAGCCGATCACGCTTTGAATTAAATCGTTCCCAGTCAGTTTCTCCTAACAGCCCGATCTCCTTCCCTTTTGGAGAGAGTCTTTGGTCGGCGTTATCGTGTCGAAGTGTCAAGCGAGCCTCTGCCCGCGAAGTAAAAATTCGATATGGTTCATCAACTCCGTGTTGAATCAAATCATCAACCAACACACCAATATAGGCTTCATCGCGTTTCAAACGAAAAGGTTCGCGCTTTTGGACGCTCAATGCAGCATTAATTCCTGCCATTAACCCTTGACAGGCAGCTTCTTCGTATCCGGTCGTTCCATTTATCTGTCCTGCGAGGAAAAGTCCTTTAATTCTAATAGTTTCCATAAATGGAGTAAGTTCGCGAGGATCAACAAAATCATACTCAATTGCGTAGCCCGGACGAATTATTCGGACATTTTCAAAGCCTACGATCTTTTGCAAAAGGCTTTGTTGCAGTTCAGCAGGCAAAGAGGTAGAAAAACCATTTAAATAAACTTCGTTGGTATCGTGACCTTCGGGTTCAAGAAAAAGTTGATGGCGGTTTTTGTCAGCAAACTTAACAACTTTATCCTCAATTGAAGGACAATAACGCGGTCCGATTCCTTTAATTTTGCCAGAATACAATGGAGATTGATGTAGATTATCACGAATCTCTTTATGTAATTCTTCAGTTGTATAACCGATATGACACTTAATTTGGGGCTGCTCAATTTTTTCCGTTGCAAAAGAAAAAGCAACCATTTTTTCATCGGCGGGTTGTTCTTCAAACGCATCCCAATCAATTGTCCGACCATCAAGCCGCGGCGGAGTTCCCGTTTTCAAACGTCCAACCGGAAATTCTAATCTTTTTAGACTTTCCGCTAATTCAATCGAAGCAGGTTCGCCCGAACGTCCGGCGGAAAAAGTTCTCCGTCCAGTATGAATGGTTCCATTCAAAAAAGTTCCCGTCGCTATTACTACAGATTTTGCTCCAAAACGACGTGTGTCTTGCAACTCAACACCGATAATCTGTTTATTCTCAACAATTAGATCAACTACAACGCCTTGGCGAAGATGTAAATTTGAAGTAGCCTCCAAAACCCGTCGCATTTCGGTTCGATATAAACTTCGGTCAGCTTGGGCACGTGGAGATTGGACAGCGGGACCGCGTGAACGATTCAAAAGGCGAAATTGAATTCCGGTGCGATCAATTACCCGCCCCATAATGCCTCCGAGGGCATCAATTTCACGAACAATATGACCCTTTGCAATTCCACCAACCGCCGGATTACAGGACATTTGCCCAATTAAATCAAGATTGATTGTAACAAGAGCAGTTTCTGAACCCAAACGGGCTGAAGCCGAAGCAGCTTCGCATCCGGCGTGCCCTGCGCCAATTACAATCACATCAAAATTTTCGTCAAAAAACATATTTTTTCGCCTCAGATAAAACAGGCGGGTTTCCCCGCCGCATTTGAAACTATTAATTTTAGTATATTGGACAAGGTTTGCCAATAAAAAACATCAACAACAACACTAAGTCCTTATATTACCATATTTACATAAACATTTTAATCTATATAACTCTTTTCAACAGGCAAAATAAAAATTCAAAATCCTTAATACCATCTTCCGCGAATTCTTTCCTCGCTCAAAGCGATGGATTGAAAGCTCGCCACACGCACTCGATCACTATCGCGGAAAGAAACCAACGGCATTATGCCTGCATCACTCATTTTTTGCACCCCGGCTTCCGTCATCGGAATTTCGGCGCAAGGTTTAGTTTTGGTCTCTCCATCTTCTTTGTAAATATGCATCGGCAAACCATCAATTTCGCGGGCAATATTTTCTGCCATCTCCCAACCATTTTTACGAAAACTCTTGGCTAAGAGATACGCACAAAGAAAAGATGGATTAGACCAAACATAGTTATTATGTTCTCCCGTAGTGTTAAACTCTTCAAATGAAAAGACTTCAGCGGGGTCTGTATCTTGTCCATATGGCAGACGAGCCAAAAATCTTGGCATTGCTAATCCCAAATATTCAGATTCTTGATTACTTCGAAGAGCATTCCAGAGTTTCCATTCGGTAGAATCTTCAGAAATATTCCAATCTTTTGAACTTGGATTTTCTGCCAGGGATTTAATACCTAAAACTTCAGGGCGAATATGAGAAATAAAAGAAGTATTAGAGGCAGCCCCAATTTGAGAAAGCCGCATCAATGTCGCAATATCATCAACATTTGGGCCAAATCCATAGTTGCCACAAACAACTGCCCAAGGCTCGCCAATAGAAGTCTCAAGAATTTCACCCGCTGTCCATTGATAATAAATCGAATCCGATAAATCACTGACAGATTTAAGGTTATCGGCTAACTCATCCTTAGAAATATCAAGTAAATAAATCTTTAAATCAGTATCGGTATCTGTTTTTCTAACCAAAAAATATAGTCCGCGCCAAGCGGCTTCAAGTGCAAGGAAATCTTTGTGGTGCAAGACTTTACACATTAGGTCAGATATAACTTCATCAACTGCCATCAACAAATTCGCTTGTTCTGCTAAATCAGTTTTGATGATATGTGGTTGAACAATGTCACTGATGAACTGACTCAATTCAGTTGATGATGCAGGTTTACGGCTAACTGCCGAAGCATCAAAGGATTTTCCGCTCAAAATTTCATCAAGTAAATCATCAGCATCAATTGTTATGTTTGATTGTTTTTCCGTGGGATGAACTTCTTCTTTCACGGCAAACCAGGAGCGAACCTCTCTCGCGGCATCGTCAAAAGTATCAGTATTTTTCAATTTTTTGCGAAGGTCGCGAAGGTTTTCAAATAAAGAGATTTGGCGGAAAATATTATCCGGATGAAAGTCGTCAAGTTCTGTAAAAGTTAAAGATAGCGCATTTTCACCGTCAAAATCCAAACTTAATTTAGGACGAATTTTCCGTATAGAATCATCAAAATTATCACGGTCAATCATCATTGGACGACGTTTATCCAAAGCTGTCTCATTTTCGCCATTTCCACTCCAATTTCCTAAACAAAGAATATGAAAAGGATCATCATCCTCAACTACGTTTCCGCCTGATTCAAGGGTAAAACTGCCTTCTAAATTGCTTTCGATTGGGGACATAAAAACCTCCGTAAATTATTATTAAAACCAATATTAGTCCTGAAAAAAGAAATGTCAATGGATTTTTACTTGCCGATACAGAAAGTGCTGAAAATTCGTGTTAGCACATCTTCAGTAGTAGTTTCACCGGTAATTTCGCCAAGATAGCGGATCGCATTATGAAGTCCGATGAGAACAATTTCTTCACTCATTTTATGATCAAGTAAAATTATAGAATGTTCAATGTCATCTTTAGCTCGTCTAAGCAAGTCGTAATGTCGCGCATCAGAAACCAGAAAACCAGTGTTTTGAATATCTTGCGGGGCAAAAGGTTCAATAATTGCGTCTTCTAAATAATCTAAACCTTCGCCCGTTTTGGCTGAAATTGCGAAGATTTGAGATTTAGAAATTGGGATTTGAGATTTGTAGATTTCAAATTGTGAAATATCTGTCTTATTAACCACAATTAAACGATTTAATTCTTCACTTTGCAATAAAATTTCATTATCCTCATCGGTAAAATTTTGAGAGGAATCGAGAACAACTACCACCAAATCGGCATCTGCCAAAGTTTTTTTAGTGCGCTCAACACCGATACTTTCAACTGTATCCGTTGTTTCCCGAAGTCCGGCAGTATCAATCAGAGAAATTGGTATATTTTTAATAACAAGTTTTTCGTGCAAAGAATCTCTGGTAGTTCCGGCAATGTCAGTGACAATTGCTCTTTCGTGACCAATTAAGGCATTGAAAATACTGGATTTACCAACATTAGGACGACCAACAAAGGCAACTTTAAGACCTTCCCGCAAAAGTTTTCCTGCTCGAAAAGTGTTTGCCAATTTTTCTAATTCTGTAGCAATTTCAAACAAATTTTGCTTTATTTGTTGACTTTGATAGTCGGGCAAATCGTCCTCAACAAATTCGAGAGTTGATTCAAGGACTACAATCACATTAAGTAGTCTATCTTTCAAGGGTTGCAGTTGGTTAGAAAATTCGCCACGTAATTGACGAATAGATTGACGGGCAGCGGCAACTGTTTGCGCATCAATCAAATCCCGGATCGCTTCGGCTTGGCTCAAATTCATCCGTCCATTCATTAAAGCCCGAAGTGAAAATTCTCCCGCTTCTGCCATTCTTGCATTTAGTTTGAGACAGTTATCAATGATTTGGCGAAGGATAATAGGAGAACCATGAGAAGCAATTTCAATTACATCTTCGCCGGTAAATGAATTTGGAGATTGAAAATAAGTGATGATGACTTCATCAATCAATTCATTGGTTTCAACTTCGTAGATTTTTTTAAGAATAGCCCGACGCGGTTGAGGATGAAATGTTTCGTCTTTGATGAGTTTTTGAGAAATACCAAGTGAATCGTTACCACTCAAACGAATGACACCGATTCCACTTCTGCCTAAAGGTGTTGCCAGGGCAACTATTGTGTCGCTCATAAAAAATTAACAGGATAAACAGAATTTGAAGATTTATCCTGCTCATCCTGTCTATCTTGTTCTAAATTAAGTTATTTAAGTCTTACCTGCAAACGCCGTTCTCTGCCTTCACCAACGGATTCAGTATCTAAATCCGTTTCGGTTTGCAAGGTTAGATGAATCACCCGGCGCTCAGTTCCATTCAATTTTCCAAAAGTAAAAGGTTTACCGTTTTTGCGAACGTGATTAGCAGCAAAACGCGCCATTGCCTGGAGTTCGGCACGACGAGTTTGGCGAAAACCGTCTGCATCACAAATAAAACGTTCAGTTCGCTCGATTTCTTTGCCGTAGATTTGGAATAAAATCGTCTCCAGGGCATCAAGCATTTCACCGCTTTCATTGAGTAAGAACGGTGCATCCTTGCCTTTTAGATCGAAAAGATACCCTTCATCGGTCTTTTCGGCGGAAACGCTTAAATCAAAGCGCATATTGCCAAAAAGTTCAGTGAGAAATTCGGTAGATTTTGCTTGAACTTCACTCATACATACCTCTTAAATTGTTTTCATCGCCACTTCGGCATTTTTATTCATCCGATTGATAATAAATTGTTGCCCAAAACTAACGATATTACCGAAAAACCAATAAAGTAAAAGTCCGGCAGAAGACCCCCACATCATAAAGAGCAACATTCCTGGCATCAAATATGTCATCATCCGTTGCTGCATCTTTTGTTCATCAGTTACCGCTGGAGCAGTCGGGGTAAAGACCATCGAGCCTGCCATTGAACCGGCAAAAAGAAATTCTAAAATATGATATGGATCGCTTCCGGCAAGATCAGGCAACCAAAGAAATGCAGCATGCCGAAAATCAATTCCAATTGTAACAGCCGTGTAAAGTGCTACAAATAAAGGGATTTGCAGTAACATTGGCAAACATCCCATAATTGGAATAGCATCTTTGGTCAGTTTCAATTGTTCCATTTGGAGTTCACGCATTCGCGGATCGTCAAGGGGAACTCCTTTTTTCTGCATTTCTTTGATTCTATCCTGAATATCCTTCATTTTCGGCGCATTACCTTGCGCTTTTTTGAATTGTTTGGATTGAAACCATCGAATCGGGAAGAAAATTGAATAAAAGATAAAAGTGAAAACGATAATTGCTACACCGTAGTTACCAACGATACTGTAAATCGCGTTCAAACAGATGAGCAAAAACTGAGCAACCGGGCGTTGGATCCAACGGAGCTGCCACCAATTACTGTAATTGATAAGTTCGCCCAAATTGGTTGTGCGTCCAACTTCTGAATCTAATTTTGTCGAATAATCACGCAAAGTGAAATAATCTTTTGAACCGGCATAGATTTTAGTTGTTGATCCGTCAGCATTTATCGGAACAAAAGCCGTCACCAAATGATTGTCAATTCTAGTGGTCGGGTTGCGTGTGATCCAAGACCAAAGACCGGTGTAATGAGCCTCAACATCTTTAGTGATTTTGGTAGCTCTGTATTCAAGCCCGTTTGTTTTGCTGGCAGGAATGGCTGCCATTGCAAAATAACTATCACCAACTCCAGCCCAATCAATATCACCATTGACAACTAAATTTCCCTCGTTAACTTCTTTACTTTTGAAAAGTGAAACTGCTTGATGCCTTTCAATTGTATCGTTTGCAAAAGCAACAGCTTCGGGTTCAATATGATAGTAATCGTGAATTTTAATTCCCTGATCGCCGATTGCAGTTCCAATCAAAAGTTTAATATTTGTAAGAGGTTGACCATTCCGTTTAGCAGTAACCTTCAAATCGGAAAGGTAGCTGTCAGCATGGAAAGTAAAGGATTTGGTAACTTCCAGATCGCCAGATTTAAGGGTAAAATCTATTTGTTTTGACTCATTTCCATTAAGCGTAATTTCGCCATCAGTAGAGGACGCAAAATTTATATCATTAAGAAGTCCGTCAGTAGCAGCATCGCCCGTCGAAAGTCTAAATGGAAACTCCCGCTTTAGATTATCCTGCAAAACTAATTCCAGAGGAATCTTATTAGTTTCAGTAGAACTATCAGCCCACAAGTCCATATCTTTCGCACCATTACGAACATTTTTGACAAGAATCCAACTGGTTGCTAACGCCCCTTTTGTATCAATTTTTACTTGATACAAAGGTGATTTGATAGTAACGACTTTGTTTGGATTATTATCTTCGTGGACAATTGTTTGGACAGCCGGAGTTTCTTGGGGTTGCGGAGTTGTTTGGACTTGCGCCGCATTTGAATTTGCAGCAACAGCATTGCTATTAACATTTGCATTGGCATTTTCAGTTTTTTTCGGAGCAAAAAAGTAACTCCAACCGAGCAGAACCATCATTGAAAGAACTGCTGCTATAAGAAATCTGGACTGATTTGATTGTTTATTATCGTTCATTTACTTCACGGGATCGTAACCGCCTGCACAAAATGGTTGACATCTCAAAATACGTTTTATTCCTTTCCAGGTTCCACGAAAAATCCCGTATTTTTCAACGGCATTCATCATATAGACGGAACAGGTCGGTTCAAATCGGCAAGCAGACGGTAAAAAAGGCGAAAGATACGCTTTGTAAAATTTCAAAATATCTATCATTAGAAACTTCATTTTACATTCGCGTCCCTATCGCCTTTGTTTAATTCTAGTTCACTATTTTTAACGTGTTCGATTACTTTACGAAAATCTTGCAAAGGTTTTTCGAGTTTTACTTTCAGCAAACCACGACGGGCATTTAACACCCAGTCATATTTTTGTGAAAGCTCGTCTAATTCAATTCTGCTTAGACGAAAGGCTTCTCGCAAAAGCCGCTTTGCCCGAAATCGTTCATGAGCTTTGCCGATTCCTTTTTTTGAAGCAGTTACGCCTAGCCTGTGAACATCCGTCGGTGATGGACGTAAAAAAAGCGTCATAAAACGCCCGTCAAACCGTTTTCCTTCACTATAGACCAGACGAAACTCCGCCGATTTTGCAATCCGGCTCGCTTTCGGCAAAACAAATCGCACGTCTAATAGTGTTTCGGCGTTAATACTTTGCGCCCTTTAGCACGACGACGGGCTAAAACAGCACGTCCGTTTTTGGTTGCCATTCTGGCACGAAAACCGTGTTTTTTGGCACGGCGACGATTATTTGGTTGAAAAGTTCTTTTTGGCATTGCTTTATAAGTCCTCCACTCGTAAGTGAAAACTTAAAGTTTAAGTAAAAAAGACGATTATGTCAAAAATGAACGTCGGATTTACACAAAATTTTGTTTTTTTTGAGACATTTCGGAAGATAAGAGGATTAATTTGATTATTTTGTAAAAAAGTAAAGTCCAAAAATAAGAATACCGATTCCCAATCCTACGCCGATGATAAAATGCCCGTCATTGGCATCCTGAGCTATCAGTCCGGCAACCTGCGGGTTTTCGGGGATATAATAAACTTCTACTGCTTGCCCAATCTGATATGGTTCAACTTCGATCGGATATTTGTAAATAAAATCAACATTTTGCCCTTTCTCGGTTTTGAAACTGACTTTCAGGGAACGAGCCATGCTTGGACCGCTTTCGACAATAATGTCAACTATATACCCAATGGTCTTGACTGATTTAGTTAGATTATTAGCCGTTGTTATTTTAGATATAACAGAAATGACAATCATAAAAAGTCCAGCACCAATTATTAACCATTTCATAGCTTATTCTCCTTTGAGGAGGAGTTTAACCGAAGAATTAAATTCAAGTAAAGTTTTATTTTTAGCTCAAATTAGGGATTAAACATGACTTTTCTGCCAATAATCTCATACTTTTCATTTGTGATCTTGGAAAGTGCTTCAACGTAAAGAGAATGTTCCTGATCCAAAATCCTAGCGGAAAGAGATTCGGCGGTATCATCACCTTTCACTTCAACAATCTTTTGGGAAATAATCGCACCGTGATCTAGTTCTTCGTCGACAAAATGAACGGTGCAGCCGGTAAACTTTACACCATACTCAAAGGCTTGTTTCTGTGCGTCTAAACCTTTGAAGCTCGGCAATAAACTCGGATGAATATTAATGATTTGATTTGGAAACGCGCGAATGAAATCTTTTGACAACAGGCGCATATAACCCGCTAAACAAACTAATTCCACGCCGCGTTTTTTTAATTCGCTAACAATTTCCGCATCGTGTTCTTCGCGTGTGCGCCCATTGCGCGAAATGGCGAGAGTTTCAATTCCTTTTTCTTGTGCTTTGATTAAACCTTTAGCGGAAGGTTTATCCGAAATAACGACAGCGATTTCAGCATTGGGAATTGTGCCGTTTTCAATCGCTTCGGCAATCGCCAACATATTTGAGCCGCGTCCTGAGATTAAAATGCCTAGTTTCATTTCGATAACTGATTTCTGAGTAAGATTTCGTATTTACTCTTTTCAAAAACAAATGTGCCTATATCATCATATGGAGTTAAATCTTCGGAATAATTATTCTGATATGCGAAGTCTTTCCAAATAATATTTCCATCTACATTCTCAACAATGATCGAAACCGCACCGCATCCTAAATCCCCACACTCAGGGCAAACATATAAACTTCGTCTATTGTTTTCAAAATCTGCTGATTCTTCTAAAAGCAGCATGCGTATTGCTTTATCATTCCAGTCCGTTACTGCCCAACCAAGACCTGAAATCAAATCGCCAAATTTTGTTGATAAACCAACTCCATCCACCTCAAAATCAAGAAAATCTCTCTGTGTGCGATTACTTCCCCCTTCACGTTTTCGCCATTTCAATTTAAGCTCGTTCATCTCAAAATACTATTTGGTAATTTCAACCTCTTTTTTCCCTTCAATTACCTTCCCAATTTCAACACAGCCTTCCAGATTTCCCAGCAAAAATTCTTTATCTTCTTCTGCACAAATGACAACCATCCCCACGCCCATATTGAACGTGCGAAACATCTCTTTATCTTCAACATTTCCGAGCTTTTGCATCAAGTCGAAAATCGGAAGCTCGTTCCAGGTTCCGCGTTTGATTTCAACCGAAACATTTTCGGGCAAAATTCGCGGAATATTTTCCAATAATCCGCCGCCCGTAATATGAGCGAGACCTTTGATTTTTCCGCTATCTAATAATTTATCCAATGGTTTAAGAAAACTAGCGTGCGGTTTGAGCAAAGCATCACCAATCGTTCCCCCTAACTCTTCAAGTTCGGTATCAACGGAATATCCCCCAACCTCAAAAAACAATTTTCGCGCTAATGAATAACCGTTTGTTTGCAAACCGCTTGATGGTAAAGCCAAAACAACATCGCCTACTGAAATATTTTTTCCGTCGATAACTTTCGATTTATCAACTACGCCGACGATAAAACCTGCCAAATCATATTCGCCATCAGCATACATCGAAGGCATTTCGGCAGTTTCGCCGCCAAGCAAAACACAGCCGTTTTCTTTGCAGGCGATTGCCATTCCTTCGACGACCGAAGCTGTCACATCAGGAACAACTACGCCGGTTGCAAAATAATCGAGGAAAAAAAGAGGTCTCGCTCCCTGCACTAAAATATCGTTGACGCAGTGATTAACGAGGTCTTGCCCGACTGTGTGGTGAATTCCGGTATCAAAAGCAATTTTCAGTTTGGTGCCGACTCCATCTGCCGAGGCAACCAAAACAGGTTCGCTCATTTCGGGAAACATTGCAGAAAACATTCCGCCGAAACTGCCGATTTCGGTTAAAGTTCTCTCGTTAAAAGTTGATTTGGCAAATTGTCTGATTTTGGCAACAGCGGCATTGGCGTTATCAATCGAAACGCCGGCATCGGAATATGAAATGGATTTAGACATAATTTTGAAAGGAAGATTATAGACTTTTTGGTAGAAATTAACCAAAGATGAAGTTTACAAAAGTTGATTGATTATGAATTTAGACTGATCCCAAATTCACACTCTAAAATCTGATTAAATTCATCGTCAGATGTAATTTCATTTTCGATCTTTTCACCGTTTATTGTTTCGATAAACTTTTTATCAGTCAAAGTTTTACGTCCGTTTTTATTCATAATTGAACAAAGTTTTCCGTGTGTGAAATGTGATTCGGGCGAGGTTTGATGAAAATTGCACATTTCGGTAAATTCCGTTAAATCTCGGGCTAATTCTTTGAAAATATATTCACTTTGCCAATTTTCGCCATCTTTTTTAACGACTTCAAAATAATTTTCGTCAAACTTTCTGATTAAAAAAGTTCCGTTTGTATCAATTTGTTCAACTTCCAAAATAAATTTCAAAGGTTCGACAATAAAATCTCCGAAACCGACATCAACTAAAAATTCTTCCTCACCGATTTTCGTTAAAATTACCAAATGGTCGTATTCTGCGCCAAAATTTCCGTCACGCTGCATAACTTTTGCCGAAATTATTTTGCTGGGAAAACCAATTTCGTTGAGTAATTCATTAAATAATCCGTTTAATTCATAACAAAATCCGCCGCGTTTCTCATCAACTATTTTTTCGTAAAAATTTTTCGGATCTAAAATAATTGGTCGTTGCCAGTGAATATCCAGATTTTCAAACGGAACGGTCAAAAGATGTTTTTTCTGTAATAATTTGAGAGTTTCCAAATCTTTTGTAATCTCTGTTTGCTCAATTTCTATCCGGTTCAGATATTTTTTTACGTTCATATTTGTTTCAAAAATTATACTTTGAGAAATTACTCAGGCAAAATTTATTGACTTAGTTTGTTTTCAAGTTTAGCATTTTTCAAGCAGTTTATTTTTCGTAAATGGAGAAACGAAATGAGTTTTACCTTGATAGACCTAGGTTCTGAGAACTTTGAACTCAGCTCAAACGTATGGAGTTGGAAGCCGACGCTCGAAATAATCAAAAGTTTGGATATTTTGAGCGACGGAAAAGTAAGACAAATGGAATACGCAGCAACCGGCGTCAAAATTGAACTTGAAGACGCCCACGACATCGGCAGAAAAATTCAGGAAACTATTTTGCCAAAACTTGAACCAAATAAACGAATGTTTATGGATTTGAGCATTACGGATGCGCCTGATGACGGAACAATTTATCGTGACGATGACGAAAAATGGAAAAATTATAGTGCAAGCTATGAATGGCTCAAAGAGTTTTCGGATTTTTGCTTGAAGTCGAAAGGCTTTCAAGTTTTCTAAGTTTAGGAAGTTTGAGAAGTTTAGGAAGTTTAGAAAGTGGAATTTAACCCAAGAACAATAATTGAAATCCTTCTTTTAATTGCCTTTGCCACAGCTCACGGCTATGCAGGTGCGTGGCTTGCGGTGCGAATGCTTTTTCGTCCGCGCAATCCGGTTAAATTATTAGGCATTACGATTTTTCCGCAAGGAATGATTCCACGCCACCGTGACCGGATGGCAAATGCGATCGGCAAAGCTGTCGGTGAAGAATTAGTTTCACAAGAAACCGTTTTAGACGAATTATTTGAAAAAGATTTTCTGCGCCGAAAAATACAAAGCGTTGTAGATTCCTACACCCAAGAACTTTTATCGCAGAATTATCCGTCTTTGATCGAAGCTCTGCCCTCGAATTTGCGCGAACCGGTTTTAGATGCAATTTCGACTTTGCAATTAAAAATCGGAACGCATATTCAAACCGTTCTCAAAAGTGAAGATACGGTGCAGTCAATCAGCAGTTTTGTTGAACGCCGCGTTGATGAATTTTTATCTAAACGTGTAACTGAAGTAATTGATGAGGAACAATTCAATAAAGCCCTCAATTTTCTCGAAACCAGAATCCGCAACATCGTTCACGAACCTACTTTAGAAAATAAGATTGCCGATTTTATCAGCCGCAGAGTTGATGATTTGGCAAATACATCTACAACTCTGGGCGAAATGTTCACGCCCGATGCCGTAGCTTTGGTCAAGGAAAAAGCGGTTGAGCAAATTGATCCCATTATTCATCAACTAACCCAATTGGCGGCAGCCGAAAAAACCCGCAACCAAATCGGTGCACTGATCAAAAAAGAAGTTCACGAATATTACGAAAATCTGCCGTTTATCAAAAAGATTTTTGTTTCGCGTGATACTTTGCTGGGCGAGGTTGATGATCTGGTCAATGATTCTCTGCCAAAACGAATCGAAGAAACTTTGCGCGGAGACTTTTTTGCCGAAGAAGCATTTAGTTTTATTGATACGAGTATTGATAATGTGCTGGCTCGTCCAATTCAAACTTTGATCGGACAAATTGCGCCGAATCAACTTGATCGTGTCAAAGCTCAAATTACCAAAAGTGTCCTTGGACTTTTACAAAGCGATGAGATGCAAAAGTCAATTTCGGCTTATTTAACCGATTCATTGCACAAAATTCGCCCGCACAGTTTGGACGCAATTTTACAAACCGTTCATCCCGAAGCCGAAGAAAAACTCAAGCAAATGCTTTCCGGCGGACTTTTGAATATTTTGAATCAGGACGAAACCGCGAAAATTATCAATGCTGTTTTAGCCAAACAAATTGATCGTTTGATGGCAGCACCAATCGGCAAACTTTCCGACCATATTTCCGAAGAGCAAATCAAAGCCACCGGAAACCAACTAACTGAAACTATTATCCAGGCTGCCAAAGAAAAATTGCCGCAAACGATTCAGGAATTTAATATCGGCGAAGTTGTCCGCGAAAAAATCAGTAAGTATCCGGCTGAAAAACTCGAAAGTCTGGTTCTATCCATCGCCAAGGAACATCTGAGAACTATTGAATTATTCGGCGCATTTTTTGGATTTGTGATTGGTGTCGTTCAGGCTTTTCTTTCCTATTACATTTTTGTGAAATAATTTTGGAACTTCTCATAATTTATTTTCGTTAGCAATTTTGAGTATCCATTCGGAGAGAAAAAAATTATGAGAAAAGTTAAAGTTATTATTTTTATTGTTGCATTGGTTGTTGGTCTGATGTTTGCAAAAGTTTTTGGGGCGGTTTTAGGTTTTAGTGCTCCTACTTTTAGTTTTAGCATCTTTTCAGGCGTTAGAGGGTCCGGCGTGGCTAAAGTCGAAAAACGTGAGGTTTCCGGCTTTAAGAAAATTGATACCAGCGGAATTATCAATTTGGAAGTCACCGCACAGAAAGATTTCAGTGTAGATGTTGAAACAGATGACAATCTACTCCAATATGTTGTCACCGAAGTAAAAGGCGATACTTTAAAAATCTACACCAAACAGAATATTTCGCCGAGAACTAAAATCCATGTCGTCATAGCAATGCCTGATTTAACCGGCGTTGAAGTTTCGGGGGTTGCCAAAGTAACTGCTAACAATATCAAAACCGATTCTTTTAAACTCGACATCAGCGGTGCGTCAAAAGTTGAATTAAACGGCGAAGCGAACAGTTTGAATATTGATGCCAGCGGCGCGAGCAAGATCGATGCGGAAAATTTGAAAGTTGCCAATGCCAATGTTGATGTCAGCGGCGCTTCTAACATTACGGTTAATGCCACTGAAGAAGTCAAAGCCGACGCATCCGGAGCAAGCAAAATTAATTATGTCGGCGAACCGAAAAATGTAGTTAAAAAGACTTCGGGCGCGAGCAGAGTTTCACAAAAATAGTTTTTATTACTCCAAAATAAGAAATGAAAAGGAAGCGGAAAATTTCTGTTTCCTTTTTTTATGTTTCGACTGCTTTAGTTTGAATTCCCCGCAAAATATTTTCCGCATCAAGTCCGACGACATAAATATCTATCTCCTTTTTGCCAACTCTGAAAACTTTTTTTTCAATCAAATTTTCTTGAAGTAATTTCTTAAGTGCGACAAATTTTTCGGTCATCTTTCGTTCTTCTTCACCAAACCATTTTTGAATTTTGATCAAAGGCTCAAAAAACTCGTTAAAGCCTTTTTCTTCAATTTTGCGGTCTGTTTTACCTATTTGTATTAAAAGAGTCTCTGCATTGACTACATCCGCCTTTTGCCCAACAAAAACAACAAGTTCCGCATCAGTTTCGCTCTGATATGTCAGACCTTTGACTGCTTCGGAAATTTGTTGATTTAAATCATTAGCTTCCGACAAATTTTCTTCCATCTTTTTTCGTTTTTTTCTGCTTGACATGGCAAAATATTCTCCTCAAAACTCTCTCAATTGAAGTCTAACACATTATATTTTTACGCCAAATCCTTGTTAAAAAAGGCTTTGAGCCAAATTGAATATTTTTTTCATTTGCCTGTGGATTTCTCCTTGCAAATGAACCAAAAATTTGGTAGTCTTTGAGCCGTTTCTAATAGTTATGATTCCTGTAAATCATTGAAAATAAAACACTTAAAGTTTTACTTTAACTTTTAAGCACCTTTCCACAGACTTGTGGAAAAACCTGTGGAAAACTTTTCTGCAACCCCCTCTAAGAAAGAAAAAACACAGGTTTTCAAAGGGTTATTAGAAATTTGGAAAAAATTACTTTCAAAGTTTTAAAACAAATTACATTTTGAAAAATGCTTAAAAGTTTAACAAAGGAATTAACAAATTTTTCGGAGAAAAATAATGAATACTTCGGTAGAAAAACCAAATGTTTGGAATAATGTTCTGCAATCGGTAGAAAAAAGATTAAATCGGCAAATTTTTGACTCATGGTTTCGCCCAATTCAGTTTGAAGGACTAGATGAAGACACAAAAGTTTTACGGCTTCGCGCCACTCAGGTCAATAAAGATTGGGTGCATACTTATTATTCCGATTTGCTCTCACAAACATTTAAAGAACTGAACATTTCCAACTATCGCCTCGACTGGGAAATCGAGGAAACCAAACTGCCCGAAGATTTTTTGGAAGACGATGAAGAAGGCGAATTTTTCTTTGAAAAACAAAAACCGACCGGCAATACCATCGGCTTTAATTTTATGGAAAATTCGACTCCGCCAAATCCGGTCAAAAATACCACGACCAATTTTGTGGACATCGAACCAATCGAAAATTCGCTCAATCCTAAATATAAATTTGAAAATTTTGTTGTCGGGGCCTCTAACCAATTTGCCCACGCCGCAAGTTTGGCAGTTTCTGAAGCTCCCGGAAAAACTTACAATCCAATGTTTATTTACGGCGGAGTTGGTTTGGGAAAAACTCACTTGATGCACGCGATGGGACACGCCATCAAGGAACAAAACCGTCATTTGCGAGTTGCTTATATTTCCGCCGAAAAATTTATGAACGAGTTGATCAATGCGATTCGTTATGACAAAACTCAAACTTTCCGTGACAAATATCGTTCAATTGATGTTTTGTTAATGGACGATGTGCAGTTTATGGCTGGAAAGGAGCGCACGCAGGAAGAATTTTTCCATACTTTTAATGCGTTGCACAACGATCAAAAACAAATCGTAATTACTTCAGATTGTCCGCCGCGCGAAATTCCTACTTTAGAAGAAAGATTACATTCGCGTTTTGAATGGGGTTTGATTGCAGATATTGAGCCGCCCGATTTAGAAACCAAAGTTGCAATTTTGAAACGCAAAGCTGATCTGGATGGAGTAATGTTATCGGACGAGGTTGCGTTTTTTATCGCCGGAAAAGTCAAAAGTAACATTCGGGAACTGGAAGGTTCACTGGTTCGACTGGTTGCGATTTCTTCCCTACGCGGAGTTCCGATTTCCAAAATGCTGGCGCAAGATGCAATTCGTAATATTGTAGACAGCGATCAGCCGGAAGGAATCACGATGGATCGTATTTCTAAACTTGTCGCCTCGCATTACAAATTGTCAGTTGAAGAATTGAAATCAAAAAATAATTCGCGCCAGATTGCTGTTCCGCGACAAGTTGCAATGTATCTTTGCAAGAGATTAACCAAACATAGTTTTCCTGAAATTGGACGCGACTTTGGCGGCAAGCATCATACAACGGTAATGCACTCAGTAGAGAAAATTGATGCCTTAAGTAAGGATGATAGGAATTTCCACAGAGTGATTAGTGATTTAATAGATAATCTTTGCAGCTAGTTAAAGATAGTTTAACGTGAATTGTGTAGAAGTTTTCCACAAGTGATTTTTTAACTAAATAGCAATTAAATGTTTAGTTCCAACAATTAAATAATGTTTTCCACTTTTCCACAGGCTGTTGAAAAATCCGCCCTGTGGAAATTTGGAAAAGGTAAAGTTTGCTCTTTTTTTTCCACAGGTTTTGAGTTTTCCACAGACTTTTCCACATCACCTGTGGACGCACAACCTCAATCATTACAACAATAAAGTCGCTTTTCCACTTTTCCACAGCCCCTATTACTACTACTATATTTAAATATATAAATTTTAAAGTATTAGAAATAGTAAAATAGTTTGATTTTTTGAAAGTAAAACTTTAGAAAAAATAAAATTAGGAAGATTAAATTTATTGAGATTTTAGGTTTGTAGAAACACCAAACTACCACTAAAATATTTAGAAATATAAAACATAGTTTCCAAACATCAGGAGCAATTTATGGAATTTGTTATCAAGCAAAGTGCTTTAAAAGAAGAACTCGGATTTGTGCAAGGAATCGTTGAAAAGAAATCTACGATTCCGGTGCTTTCAAATATTTTGATTGAATCAGTCGGCGAAGGAACGATCCGGATTGTCGGAACTGATCTCGATGTCACAATTCGTTGTGAAGCTGCCGCTGAAATTAAACAAGCCGGTTCAATGTGCATCCAGGCCCGCAAACTTTTTGATATTGTCCGTTTGTTAGAAAATCAGGATGTTCATTTTACAAAAGAGGAAAATGAATGGGTCAGAATGAGTTGCGGAAAATCCAAATTCCGTCTCGCCGGCGTGTCACGCGATCAATTTCCCGAAGTCCCAGAATTTCGCAGCACTCCCTTAAAATTGTCCGCCAAGGTTTTTAATCACTTTATCCAGCACACTAGTTTTGCCATTACTCAGGAACAATCTCGTTTTACGCTCTCCGGCGCAAAGTTTATGGTTGGAGACGGTTCAGTGAAAATGGTAACAACTGACGGACACCGTTTGGCTTTTATCGAAAAACAAGAATCGCTGGACGGAACAATGGATGCGTTGATTCCAAAAAAAGCTTTGGTTGAATTAACCAAAATTGCCCGTGATTCTGATGGCGAAGTTAGTTTTGGCGAAGATCCGAATCATATTTATTTTGAAGTTGATGGACGATTATTAATTACCCGTAAACTTTCGGGAACTTTTCCAAACTACGAAATGGTAATTCCGAAAAGTAATGACAAAACTGCAACCTTTGATGCCGAAGAAATGAAAGCCGCCATTCGCCGTGTTTCGTTAATGGCAGACGAAAGAACCCGTTCAGTAAAACTATTGATTAAATCAGGCGAAATCGAAATTAGTTCACAGGCAGCGGAAGAAGGCGAGGCAAACGAAGTAATTGCAGCTGATTACCAAGGCGAAGAAGTCGCTTTAGGCTTCAATTCAGCCTATTTGCAAGATTTCCTGAACGTGGTTAGTGCTAATGAGTCGGAAGCAGCCCAGGAGACTGAAAACGACGGAGAGACGGTTCGGGTCAAGGATAGTCGTCTGCGTTTGGCGTTCGATTTCAAAGATAGTAATGCTCAAACTTTAATCCGCATCGCAAATGAAACAACTTACGATTACAAATATATCGTAATGCCTTTAAGAATATGACAATTCCAAATTTTAGTTTCCAAGTTCCGGATGGAATATATTTAGTTCGGAATTTGGAATTTCAATTTTGGAAAATGTTTTATGAAACAATGCCCTGTTTGCCAAACTACTTATACAGATGATTCGCTCCAATTTTGTTTGGAAGATGGAGCGACTTTGTCTTTTTCCGCCACAGAACAGCCAACTCAACAATTTCCAGCCAAAACCAATCCAATTCGGGTCAATATTTCTCAGGACTCATTTCCGACAATTGCTGACCAAACAAAAATGGTTGAACCGGAACCAATAAAGAAAGAAGGAAGCGGTTATAATCTGATCATCGGGTTAATTGGCGGATTTATTGTTTCGGCAATTTTAGCTGCGGGGATGTTTATTTTAATCCTGAAATGGCAAAATAACGGAAAGAGCGTAATTACTGCAAATCAAACGCCAACACAAACTCCAACGCAAACTCCGACCGTCAATAAAACTCCTGATGAAACGGCAAACTTAAAAGAAAAAGTAGCCAATTTAGAAAAGAAAATAAAGGAGCAGGAAATTCAAAAACAGAAAGTTCCGATAATTTTAAACACAAATTCAACAGCAAATACAACTACCACAAAAGTTACAGCCCGCGTCAATTCTCCAAGTGATGGTTTTTTAGCCTTACGGGCGGCTCCGGATGCAGAAACGGGCGAAATGATTTTAAAGATTCCGCAGGGTTCAACCGTCACGGTTTTATCTTGTTTAGCCAAAGCACCGGGAAAAAAAGGACGTTGGTGCCGGGTTGATTACAATGGAAATTTAGGATGGGCTTTTGACGGATTACTGATTTATTAAAAAAATGAAGATTAAGTTTTACGCGACAGGCGGAACAATTGATAAGGTCTATTTTGATGCCAAAAGCGAGTATCAAGTGGGGGTGCCGCAGGTAGAAGAAATTTTAAAGGATTCAAATGTGGCTTTTGAATTTGAAGTAGAATCGATTTTGCAAAAGGACAGTTTGGAAATGACGGATGAAGACCGTCAAAATATTCGTCAAATAATTGAGAAAGAAACTTGTCAAAAAATCGTAATTACTCACGGAACAGATACGATGGTCGAAACAGCCAAAGCTTTGATTGGGATTGAAAATAAAACAATTGTTTTTACGGGAGCAATGGAGCCGGCACGTTCACGTTATACGGATGCAACTTTTAACGTTGGTTGTGCAATCGGAGCCGTTCAAACTTTGGAAAGCGGAGTTTTCATTGCAATGAACGGAGTAGTTTACGAAGCTGACAAAGTGGTTAAAAATTACGAAGCTAAAAAATTTGAAAAAATAAATTAGTCTCAAATTTCAAATAAAAAAAGCGTCGGATTTTACTTCGACGCTTTTATATTGCCTAAATTGGCACAAACGAGGGTAGTCAGGAGAATTATTTCATTATTTCCCCAAAGGAAATAGCTTTTTCTTTATTATCAACATCAAATTTGATAAAGACGCGACCAATCGCCGCATCAAACTTAGTAACTGTTCCTTCTTTAAGCGAACTAACCCAAACGGCTTTGACCTTTTCACCAACTTTAGCGTTGGAAACAAGCGGAAAAGGAGTGCAGCGGGATTTATCAACTACATCAATTTTACCGGCAAATCCGCTAACAAAAACTTTATCACCGGCCACACGAATTACCTGCGCCGGTTTTTGGTCTGCGCCGTCTTGAACCGCAACCATTGAGCCGACATCAAACGGAGCATTAATTTTGACAAACGAATTTGGTTTCAGTTTTTCATCCATTTGTCCGATAGATGTTTTTCCATCACTGGATTTTGCCGGATTGTCATAATCAAGGTCTAAATATCTCACGACAGGCTCAGCGGGATTTGCATCATCAACCACAATTGCCCGTTGTAAACCGGAACCAGATTGCCACCAGGTCAACAGAATGTCGCCTTTTTTGGCTTTTTGTCCGGCGGGAATTGCAACGATATAAGCATTCGGCACTTTTTTCTTATCGCTCATAAATTCGACTTCAGACATTTCTTTATCCGGTGCAGACATTTTTTGTGCATACCAGATCATTGTCACTTTATCAGCGCCTTTAACATTTGCCTCTTGTAGCCAATTGTAGGATGGAACCAAAACAACTTCGCCCGCTTTGGCAGTAGTCTCAACTGCCGGAAAATCTTTAAAAGGAAAAGTTGCCTGCAAATTCGGGTCAATGGTCGGCGAAACTTGTGCAGTTGCGGCATTTTTTGTTGAATTGCCTGCGCTGTTGGAATTAGCAGTTAAATTGGTTTCAGTTTTTGAACAAGCCGTTAAAAAAATCGTCAAAATAGAAACGGCTAAAATTATTTTTTTCATTAAAAGTTACTCCTGTTAGTTCAATTTTTATTTCTTTGGTAATTTTGCAGTAAATGTGCCTTTGATGGTTTTATCGCCTTCGGTCACGTTGATTTCACCACTAACAGAATCCGCTGTGACGGAGGTTATTTTAACTTCTCCATCGGCTTTTGACATACTGGACATAGTGTCGAAATTGTCACTTTTTTCATTTCCATCGGCAAATGTAGTGATCATAACGGTGCTGACTTTATTAAATCGTTCGGCTTTTAGGGTATAGGTTCCAACCCTAAAGGGCGAATCATCTTTGGTTCCTTCTTCGCCTTGTAACCCTATCAAAATCCGAACCTGTTCGAGTGAAGTCAAAGCCTTTTTCATGGTTGTTGCGTTGGTGGTGTCCATTTCATAATTTGCCAAATAAATACTGTGGGAAAAAGTTTGAATCGGAGGTTTTCCGGGTGAGGTCGAAATGACGTTTCCGTAATAAACTCCGCCCGATTTAACTTCCATCGTTGAATCTTTTCCACCGACTTTGATATTTAATTTAGGTGAACTTGAACCAGCTCCTGCTCCGCCGCAAGCCATTAAAAATAAAGAAAATAGGCTAATCAATAATAGTTTTTTCATTTGTTTGTCCTCTTATTTTGATTTGAAAATTTTTGCTGTAAATGGACCTTTAATAAGCAATTCTTTATCCCGCGCTTTGACAGTGACATTGACTTCGCCTGTGATGGAGTCATCTGTAACAGAAAGAATTTTTACCTCGGAATCTTTTCGGTTGGTTTGAGAACCAAGGGAAACAGGATAGGTTTCAACTTTTCCATCTTTGAAAATAAAAACATTGACAAACTCCAACGACATCGGACCATCGTTTGCGCCGCTAAAATTTGAAACCTTGATTGGTGTGTTTGGATTTGTGCCGGGATCTTCGTGAATCGAAAAGAAAAGTTTGACCTGACCGTCTGCCGTTGGATTTCCTGCAGTATCAAGTGCATTTTTTACTTCGTAATCAAAATTGCGAAGCGTGATCCAGCGTAAAGCGTGTTTATCGGTTGATGCCTTAACACTCGAACCGTATAGAGCTTCTTGGGTAGTTATCCAGGACGATTTTGTTTCAAATGGAATTGATTGACCATCGTATTTTAAATCAATACCTGATTTATTTCCGCAAGCCGTTAAAAGTAACGCTGTTAGTAAAATTAAAAATAGTTTTTTCATTTAGGTTATCCTCTATTTAGTCGAAAATTTAATGTTGCATTTATTTGCTTCACCAGCCCAGGAAAAGATAAAAAGATAATCACCACTTTGGGGTAAGGATTCGCTTCCCCAAATATCGATGGCAGTTCCTTCTTCATATTTGGTTTTGTTAGGGTAAAAGAAAGAAATTCCGCAACCGGGAGCTTCGATGGAAAATTTTTGACCTTTACCAAGATTTAGCCAAAATGATTTGGTCACAGTTTTTCCGTCCGAAACAAATTCAGCAGTTGCCGAAGTTGCGCCTCTGGCAAACGAAATCCGTTTAGCAGATTTAGCTAAAAACTCGAAACTTGGATCACAAGACTCATAAGTTGCTAAATAAGTTGACCATTTGTTAGTTTCATAATTCTGGCCGTAAGTTTTAATTTGCAACGATTCGACGTTATCCACCGTTCTTAGCACCCAATTTCCTTTTTTGGCTTTAGGCGGCATTTGGTAAGGCAACCTATTATCAGCAAAACTGACGCTCAAATTATTGTTCAGATTAGTGCCGCTGAAATTGTATTTTTCTTCGTTTTGATATTCCCGCATCACAATAAATTCGCCGGAAATCTGATTCCCATTCAAGGTTAAATAAACCGTGTGTCCGTCTTTTAAGCCGTTGTTTTTGAAACATTTTTTGGTTTGAGCCGGAACAAAACTGACAAATAATAAAAATAAAATGGTTAAAATTATTAAATTTTTCATAAGGATTTACCTTTTCTAAAAATTGAAATCACTCCAACAACTAAAACAATCGCACCAACAATGATCCATATTGAAACAATCGTCCAAAATTTGGTCGGCTCATCGTCCATAAAAACTTTTTGCTGATGTCCTCTTTTTCCTGAGAGCGTATAACCTAGAAAAATTTGCAAAATGGCTAATCCGAACATCAAAAACGACAGACCAAAAGTAATTAATTTTGGAAATATTTCTTTCATACAATCCTTTAACTACGGCTTTTTCGGTGTGGTTGAAGTTGGTGTTGTTTTATTCTTCTTAGTTTTTGGCAGAGTTGTT
>DAORIL010000006.1:0-33497 GCA_035438525.1 Pyrinomonadaceae bacterium | reverse complement strand
CTTTAACCTGGACGAATCCGAGGGACTGTTGCCGCGAACCGATTACTATTAAATTGACTGACCGTTATCTCAATGAAGAAGCAGGCAAATATAACGTGAATGCCTTAGCGGACGCGGTTGAATTGTTTAAGGAGGTCGCCGTATGAGCGAAATCGGTCAACAATTAGGTTTTTACGAAGAATTATATGAGCAAGCTGAACTGATTGACAATGTTTTGCTTGAAATAAAGATAAATAGTGAATTAGATAATAAAAGTTACATTTCCGAACTAGGACAAATGCTTGTGGATTTGGGAAAAGATGAATGGCAAACTACGCCGGCGAGATTATTTATTATCCTATTAAAAGACTTCAGTCGAAGTAAAAGAAAAGAATGGTCCAAAGTCGGCGAGAACTTAATTGCCCGAAAATTTGATGCGGACACTGTGACAAAATTAGAAACACTTGCTGACATTTTGGAACAGGAACAAACTAATGTCATGGCTAGAGTAAAAGGATTATAAGATTTGGACGATTACTTTAAACAAGCTATTCCTCAATACGAATATCGTATCAGGCAAGCCCTCGACAGCATTCCGCAAGATTTATCCGTCGAACAAACTCTGCTTGCGGCAAAATGCAGCGAAAGGTTAAATGAAGCTAAGGATAAACTTGATAAACTACAGAACGGAGCGGATCGCCTACGGGAATTTCAAAGGATAATTCGAGATATTGAATATGTTGAAACGGTCGGACTCGCTGCTCTTGAACGCTCAAACGAAGTTGATGAAAAATTGAATTTTCTGGTTAAGAAAATAAGGCATGAAATAAAATATCCGTTAAAACTTCCGCCAGCAGTAACGGCAATTTCCAGAGATTACTTTTATGTTCATACCAGATTCAATTTCAATTTGATTTGTGTTCCGCCAGGCGAAAGACATTCTTTGCTTCATTTACCCGATTTATATCATGAATTGGCGCACCCTCTTTTGACGGAAAAAAATCTCACCGAAATTCAACCATTTAAGGATGGTCTAAGCAAAATTCGTGATCTGGTTTTAAGTCATTTTACCGAAGAAATAATCGACCGCAGCAGACAACGAGGTCCCGAAATTTATAAAACACAGCCTGAAATTTGGCTGCAAAACTGGTATCAATCATGGGCAACGGAGTTTCTTTGCGATTTGTTCGCCGTTTACACACTTGGACCGGCATTCGCTTGGTCACATTATCACCTTTGCGCTAAAAAAACAGAAAATCCTTTTGAGGTAGGCAACTCAAATTCTTCGCATCCTGCAGACCATGCAAGGATGGATTTAATGCTTTTTGCACTTGATAAAATCGGATTTTCCGGAAGCGCCGATAAAATTGAGGAGAAATGGAAAGACTTTATTAAATCTTCTTCGATGACAAAAGAAATTGAATACGAGCAATGTTACCCGCGCCATTTTCTCGGAAAAGTCGAAGACCTTGCTTACGAAGCAGTGTCAAAAATGAATGTCCGTATTGCGACCTCCGATACCGATGAATTGGTTCATTCTGTTTTGAATAGAGCCTGGGAAAGATTTTGGGAAAATCAGGATTCTTATGTCGAATGGGAAAGAGAAGAGGTTGAACGATTGTATGAAAACTGCAAAGATTCTTCAAATACGAGGGCGGCTAAGATTAAGATTAATGATATGAAAAACGAAATCATCAAGCCCAATCCGATTTCCTTAGCGGAAACCAAAGAGGTTTTTCAAAAAGCATTGCTTGAGCTGCTTCACAATTTTAAATCCCCCAATGAATTTATAAGAGAATATACGTTCTTAAGTAACGACGATATTTATAAACTTCAGCTAGTATTTGAAGATCCACCGCGTAAAGGCATCTATGACCACATTGTTTTTGAACGTAAGTTTTATTTGTCGGAAAAATTACTTCAATGCTTTGACGCTTACTGGCTGAATAAAAAAGTCAATGATGAGCAGAAAAAAAGAATGTGCAAACTTTTCTTTCTGCACGAATTTCTGCACACTCCGCAACATGTAGACTCAAACACCTATCCTTACTCAAAAAATTCAAAAGATTCATTTAGGCGGATTGATTACGATGCCGACGCTTTCGCTGTTAAGGGTTGTTTCAAAATTGAGTTTCAATCGTCATATCTTCCCTGGAATGAATATTTGGCAGAAATCTTAATTGCCCATATAAAAGGCGGAGAGGTTTTCGCTCTCGCAGACGACGGAAGAAATACCGAGTTAATCGACGGCGAACGACTTCACCGCCAGGCAATTTGGCATTTGCAATATGCCAGAGCCAGAGCATTTAATGCGGAAGGACGATTCGACGAATTTTATCTTGATCGTCATCTTGAAATTGAAATCTTTCATATTTTCCCAAACGGCGACCGTGAAAATTTGTGTTTGAAAGATTCTGTATCAATAAACGACTTTCAAAATGTCATTGACATAAACATCTCTTGGGCAGGAATTCGCATTCGTCATTCAATTACAGCCAAGCATTTTCTCGACAGTTTCATAAAAGGAATATTCTACTGTGATTTCGAGTCAATTTCGGAGGCTTTCCGTCCATTATTTGATGACAAACCCGAACTCGTTGGTCGAAGTAATAATGCTATAGCTGATAATTCTTTTGGAAATTCAACCGAAGAATTTGACCGAATTGGCTTCACTCAGAAACTCTACTCACTGCATAGCGACGATCTAGGACAAATTATTATTTCAATTCCGCAAGCAAGTCAGAAAGTTTCAGGCGGTGAAACAAATGCCAGAAAAATTGAACAACTAATTTCTTGGGCGGAAAGTGGCTCAGGACCCGGCATTGAAAAAATCTATGAGGTCGCCAAGAAACTCTTTCCTAAACATTTTACATAAAATTTTTTTCAATAATAGCTTAAGATAACCTCCGTTCTTTCGGTTTTAATTGGTTACGGTCGGCGGGCGGAAGCCGCCATTCTTTCGGTTTCGCATATTCAGCAAAGCGAGGGATGCTGGACAATTATTGAAATCGCGGGAAAACGTGACAAAATGCGAACCGTGCCGATGCCCTCGTGGGCAAAGACTTGTATGGATGTGTTGAAAAGGGTTTCACAATTAGAAGACGGATTTGTTTTTCGACGAGTTAACAAGGGTGATAACTTAATGGATGAATCCATTACACCACAAGCGATTCGGAAGGCATCGCACCACACGATCTTCACCGCAGATTTGCCAAACTCGCCCACAAAGGCGGTTTACTAATTGACCATATTTAGCTTTCATTAGGACACGATTCGATACAGACAACGGAAAAATATCTGGGATTCGAACAGGATTTGCGATGCATATTGCGATCATTTGGGACTAAAATTAAGCAACTAATTTACCTTATATTTATCCAACCAATTATTCAGAGTTTGATAACTTGAAAATCCGACAAGTTTCGCAGCTTTCGTTTTGTTATTGTTGCTTTCCAGCAAAGCTTTTTGAAGATAATGACGTGCTACTTTCTCTATAACAACAGACAAATCAAAACCGTTGCCAAGCTGTTGATTTAATACAGCTTCATTTTGTTTGATTTGAGATGTGAAAACTGCCTGATTAATTTCTTTTTCACTTATCGTTGAACTTGTTGAAAGAACTGAGGCTCTAAGAATTGTGTTTTGTAATTCTCTGATATTTCCTAACCATTTATGATTCAATAATATATTTCTTGCATTCGGAGTAATTTTTTTATCTTCGCCCCAAAATTTACCTGAATTCTCTTTATTAAGTTTTGCAAGGAAATGATTTATCAACATAGAAATATCACCCTCGCGCTCACGCAAGGACGGCAACCTTAAAACGAAAACCGCTAATCTGTAAAATAAGTCTTCCCGAAAATTGCCTTCCACAACCTCATTTATCAAAGTTCGATTAGTTGCGCTGATTATTCTGACATCTATTTTTTGCGGGCTTGCCGCACCAACCGGCGTTATTTCCTTTTCTTGTAGAACCCGTAGTAATTTAACTTGAGTTGAAAGCGGCAATTCACCGACTTCATCAAGAAATATTGTCCCGCCGTTTGCTTGAAGAAAATTTCCATTGTGTTTTTGAAAAGCTCCGGTAAAAGCCCCTTTTTCGTGTCCGAATAACTCTGACTCAACCAATTCTGATGGAATCGCTCCGCAATTAACGGCTATAAAAGGTTTGTTCTTTCTTTGACCGGCACGATGAATTGCTTTGGCGAATAATTCCTTACCCGTGCCGGATTCTCCTTCGATCAAGATCGGAACATCAAAACCTGCAATGCGTCTTGCCAACGAAATAACCTCTTTCATCCCCCGACTTTGATGAATGATGTCATTAAATTCCGAAACATCCGACTGAAATTCGTTCGAGAGTTTGATAATTTGTTCATCGGCGGTTTTAATCAAATGCGGTTGAAATTCCGCTGAAATATCAAAAGGAATGGAGACCGTCTTTACGCCGCCCAATTTTGAAGATTCTATTAATACGGCAGAAGTGCGTGTTTTTGCAATTATTATCCAGACTGCTGCCATTGCTGGAGTTCCTGGACTGATATGGAAAGTAAATGAGATATTATGCTCATACCTTTTTTCAATAGATCCAATAATCTTGACCACGCTCTCGTAAATTTCGCCAAAATTTGTCGGACTTGTTAAGGAAACAATTTTAATTTCAACGGGCAAATCCTTTTTAGTTTTTAACCAGGCGAGGTAAGCTGCGTTTTCGGACTTTTTAAAGTTACTCAACAAAAAAACCGAATCAAACTTACGCGCAATTACAGCCTGGGCAATTGGTCCCAAACCGACCTCTTTTTCATTTTCGGATGCCTTGAAATCCGTCAAACCAATCCAAGATAACAGAATATTCATAAATAATTTTATTAAAGCATAAAGAAACTTATACTAAGTAGTTCTAAGAAAAGCATAAAATCCTCGAAAAATCAATAAAATCAATAGATTTAGTTATGGCACGGTAAATGCCATAATTAAAAACGGGATTGATATAATTTTTGGACAAACCAATTATGCGACGAATTTTTTTAGACATTGAAACATTACCGCCTGATAAGGAAACTGTTGAAGTTCATTCAAACCTTGAAACTTGCACAGATCAGGAATTTAGAGATTTAGCTTTAAGTGCTGAAAAAGGTCGTCTTTTAACAATTGGAGTAATTATTGAAGAAAACGGAAAAGTAATTCATCACGGACTATTCGGACGAGATAAAGAAACCGGATTGTTTCATTTGGACGAAGCCAAAACCCTCAGATCTTTTTGGAAATTAATCGGGCAGGTCAATCCGCACAAAGACCTTTTTATCGGTCATAATATATTGGATTTTGACTTAGCCTTTTTAATTAAAAGGTCTATAATTAATCGGATTCAGCCGCCAAAAATCTCATTTCGCCGCTATCAACAAAATCCGATTTTCGATACGATGTGGGAGTGGTCACTTTGGCGTTATCGTATTTCGCTTGAAGACGTGGCGGAAGCCGTGGGAATTGATTCACCCAAAAACGGCGGCATTACCGGAAGTCAAATTTTTGATTTTTTCCGTGCAGGCAGACATCAGGAAATTGCGTTATATTGTATGAGAGATGTTGAATGCACGAGAGCGGTTTATTACTGCATAAATTTTCTCGAATCTCCGTATTTAGAGCCGTATTCATCAAAATTTGTGGCGAGGTCAGATAAATCTTCGGCAAACGAGATAGCATTAGCGGCTTAAATTATTATCCGAAGCAATTTTATTTTTTGTAATTATATTTTCCATTAATGACCGAAGCTGACAGCAGAATAGAAATTGATGAAATGCTCCGACGAGCCGGATGGAATCCGGCGGACAAATCCCAAGTCCGCACGGAAGTTTTAACCGCGCTCGGCACACGGATTGATTATCTGCTGTTAGACCAGAGCGGACGACCGTTGGCAGGCATCGAAGCGAAACGAAACGCGATTCATCCTTACGCGGCGAAACAACAAGCCTTGCCGAGCGCAAAAGCATTAGGCGCGCCTTTTATTTTCCTGACCAACGGCGAATTGATTTATTTTTGGGATTATCAAAATGACGATGCGCGTGTAGTTGATTCTTTTTATTCGCGGCGTGATCTTGAGCGTCTGGTTGAAATGCGTCGAAGCCGACAACCTATGGCAACGATTCCAATTCCTGAAAATTATCTGCGTCAAGGTGAAGTCAGAATATTGCGCCCATATCAAAAAGATGCGATGCGGGCATTAGACCAGGCTATCGAACTCGGAAAGCGTAGATTTTTGATTGAACTGCCGACCGGAACGGGCAAAACCGACATCATTACTCTTTACCTGAAACGCCTGTTTGATGCCGGACGCACTGAGCGCGTGTTGTTTTTGGTTGACCGTGAACAACTTGCCAAACAAGCACTCGAAGCAATCCAAGACTTGCTGGAAACCCACAGCAGTTACTGGCTGAAACCCGGCGTAATAAGGCAGGAAAAGGAAATAACCGTTTGTCTTTTGCAAACAATGATCGGGCGGTATCAAGAATTTACAAGCGGTTATTTTGATGTGGTTATTACCGACGAGTCGCATCGTTCGATTTACGGAGCGTGGCAAACTTCTCTGACGCATTTCGACGCGGTGCATATAGGGTTGACCGCTACGCCCGCCCAATATATCGAGCGAAATACTTACGAATTTTATCAATGCGAAGACGGAAAACCGGATTTTACTTATCCGATTGCCGAGGCTTTTCGTGAGAAATTTCTTGTTCCTTACAAATTCGCAACCGGAATCACGGTTTTATTAGCTGAAGGCGCGGACGTTGAACAGGAACATTACGACCCAGCGGAGTTCGAGCGAAAATGGACGAATGAAGATACGAACCGCAAAATGATGGCTGAATTTGACCGTCTTGCCTGGAATACATATAAAGAATTAGCTCCGAATCAAAAAATCGGTCCTGGCAAATCAATCATTTTTGCAATAAATAAACATCACGCGGCGCGTCTGGCTTATCATTTAAATCAGCTACATCCCGAACATCAGGGACGATACGCCGAAGTGATTACTTCGGATGTTGCCGACGCTGATGCTTTGATACGTCGTTTTAAGTGGGAAGATTATCCGCAGGTAGCCGTTAGCGTCGGAATGCTCGACACCGGATTTGACTGTCGCGAAGTTTTGCATCTGGTAATGTGTCGCCGCGTGCGGAGTCCGATTCTTTATCAGCAGATGCGCGGGCGCGGCACACGCACGGCTCCGCATATCGGTAAAGAAAAATTTGTAATTTACGATTTTTTCGGCAACCATAAATATTTCAACGACAGCGACACCGATATTTACATCGGCGCGGGTGGCGGAAGTTCGTCGGCTGGCGGGCGAACGACACAGCCGACGCGCAACGAATTAATCGAATTAGGGCTGCAAGACGAATGGCTGGAAGCCGTAACTTACGTTGAAGTCGGCGCGGAAGGCGAACGTGTTGATAAAAAAGATTACATTTCCAATTGGGAACAAACCGTTCAAAACGCGCTTAAAGACGACACGATTATTCGTAAAATAAAAACCGGCGAACCCTTGGCCGAAGCGGAAGAACAGGAACTTGCCGAACGGTTAAATCAGCCGGAAATGTTTTTTAACGAAGATAATTTGCGCCGTGCATATCGCCGCCCTGACAGAACTTTGATAGATTTTATAAAAGCGGCGTTGGGTTTAATTAAAAATAAAACCCGCGAGGAAGAAGTCAACGAAAATTTTCAGGCGTGGCTGGTCTCAAAAAACTTTTCGCCCGAACAGGCACAATATCTTTCGATGTTGAAGAATCGCGGCATTGTGCGCGGCAGTGTTGCACTCGATGACCTTTTCAAACCGCCACTTTCGATTTTGAACGCGACGGCTTTCGGCATCGAACTTTTCGGCGAAAGAGGTTTAAAGGAAGTAATCGAAGATTTGAACGAATCAATTTTCACGAGAAAAGCCGCGTGAGGTAAAACATTTGAATCAGGAACTGAGAAAAAAATTAGACAGAATAACAGATATTTTGTGGGCTGGCGGCGTAACCAATCCGGTTACATACATCGAGCAAATTTCATATCTGATATATCTGAAACTGCTTGACGAAGAAGAAGATAACCGCGAAACGCAAGCCAGATTTTTGGGTGAAAACGCCAATGTGAATTTGCTTTTTCCGAATCAAGCCGACCGTTTTCGGTGGCGGCGGTGGCGGTTTATGAGCGGAATGAAACTGCGCGATTTTATCCGCGACGATGTTTTTCCGTATATGGCGAATCTCGTCAAGGAAGAGCCGAAAATTGCCGAGTATTTCCGCGATGCCGTTTTGGAAATTGTTGACCCGAATGTTTTGAAGGAAGTGATTGACGAAATTGATACTATCGAATTTCGCAAACTCGGCACGGACATTAAAGGCGATATTTTTGAATATCTGTTGACGCATCTCGGACAATCCGCACTTAACGGGCAGTTTCGCACACCGCGCCAGATTCGGACGATGATGGTTGAATTGGTTGATCCTGATTTCGGCGATTCGGTTTTTGATCCGGCGGCGGGAACGGGCGGTTTTTTGATTGATGCGGTGGAATACATTCTTGCCAAATATTCGACCGAACCGATTGAAGTCCCGATTTACGGCGAAGAATGGCTTGAAAAACGCGGGTTTTCCATCACCGAAGCAAAGGCGAAATATCCGACGCTGCAAACTTACCGCAAAGGCGCGGGCGAACGAATTCCCGATTGGAAAACTTTGGAAAGCGGCATATACGGCGTTGACGTTTCGCGGCAGATGGTGCGAATCGGAGCAATGAATCTGGTTCTGCACGGCATCGGAAACGCCAACGTCAAACGCGCCAACACTTTGAGCGAACTCGGCGGAATGACCGAAGACGATTTGCGGCGGAAATATAAAGTTATCTTGTCGAATCCGCCGTTTGCCGGAGTTTTGCCGACGGATTCGATTCGTAAGGATTTGCCGACATCTTCCAAGAAAAGCGAATTGCTTTTTCTCGGTTTGATAATGCAATCGCTAGCAAAAGGCGGACGTTGTGCGGTTGTCGTTCCTGAAGGTTTGCTGTTCGGTTCGACCGGAGCGCACACGGAACTTCGGCGTAAATTGATTGAAGATTTTGAATTGCTGGCAATAGTTTCGCTTCCCGGCGGAGTTTTTAAACCTTATGCGGGCGTAAAAACGGGCGTTTTGGTTTTCCGCCGACCTTTTGACGAAGCGGCAAAAAAGACCGATAAAGTTTGGTTTTACGAAGTCCGCGCCGACGGTTTCGACCCTGACAAAATCACCGGCGGCGGACGACCGGAAACCGTCGAGCGCAACGACATTCCCGATTTGCTGAAGCTGTGGCGCGATTATAAAGCGGCAAATTTCAAACAACCGCCGGGTGTCGAGGCAAATACATTGCTCGACGCGGGAACGGAAGAGCCGCGCTCGTGGTGGGCAAATCTGAAAACGATTACGGAAAACGATTACAATCTCGCGGCTGGAAGATATAAACCGCAAGTCGGAACTGACTTAATTGATGATGATCCAGCAGAGCTAATTCGTGATGTTCTTAAATTAGAAAACGAGATTTCAAGTAATTTGAATCAATTACTTGAAAAAGTTGAAACGACTTTATAATGAACTGGCTAAAACTTCCAATTTCTCAATTTTGTAAAACTGGTAGTGGCGGAACTCCGTCAAGAGCCAAGTTAGAACGATTTTATGGCGGTGATATTCCTTGGGTTAAATCTGGAGAATTAAAAGATGCAATTCTTACGGAAACCTCGGAGCATATTACTGAATTTGCAATTGTGGAAAGCAGTGCAAAGTTAGTTGAATCCGGAGCGGTTCTTGTTGCAATGTATGGTGCTACAGTTGGAAGAACTGCATTACTTGGAATTGATGCCACAACAAATCAAGCAGTTTGTCATATTTTGCCAAATGAGAAAATAGCTTCTAATAAATTCGTTTGGTATGCCTTACGAGAAAAATTGTCGGAGTTGCTTTTTCGACGAGTTGGAGGCGCACAACCGAATATTAATCAACAGATTATTAAAGAAACAGTCCTATCAATTCCGCCCCTGAAAGAACAACGCCGAATCGTTAAAATTCTTGACCAAGCCGATGAGTTACGGCGCAAGCGCACCGAAGCAGACCAAAAAGCCGAACGCATTTTGCCCGCGATGTTTATCAAAATGTTCGGTGATCCGGCGACGAATCCTAAAGATTTAAAGATTACCACTTTGGGAAAAGTATCGAAGGAATTTCGATATGGAACTTCGGTAAGGTGTGAAACCAACGGACACGGATTTCCTGTTTTGCGTATTCCAAATGTATTAAAGGGAGAGATTGATTTAACTGATTTGAAGTATGCAGAACTAAATCAAAATGAAACGAATACATTAAAACTCATGTATGGCGACATTATTTTCGTAAGGACAAATGGAAATCCTGATTATGTTGGAAGATGTAGCGTTTTTGATAAAGAGCAGACAATTCTTTTTGCTTCATATTTAATTCGGGCAAGAATAAAAAGGGATTTGGTTAATCCTTGGTTTGTCACCTCATATTTGCAAACTTTTAATGGTCGTCAAGCAATGGCTCCATTTATACGAACAACTGCCGGACAATCCAATATTAACATTGATGGTTTGAAACAAATTCCTATTCCATTACCGAAAGTTGAAGTGCAAGAACAATTTATCAACTATTTTTTCCAGCTTAGAAAAATCAAAAATGATTCTCAAAAAAGCGAAATTTTAATTTCAAATATTTTCAAAAACTTGCTTCAACGTGCATTCTCCGGCGAACTTACGGCAAAATGGCGGGAATCGCATTTGAAAGAGTTGCTGGAAGAAATGGAAATTCAACGGCGCGAACTCGATATTAAAGATTCAAAAGCAGCAATGTTATTTTGATTGTCCGATAAAAAATTATGCTGACGGCATTACATTTAGGAAACTTCAAGGCGTTCGGCAAAACGCAGAAAATTCCGCTCAAACCGATTACGCTCGTTTTCGGGGCGAACAGCGCGGGAAAATCGAGCCTGATTCACAGCTTTTGTCTCGCCAACGAAGCGATGCGAACAGGTGATTTGGACGTTTACCGCACAAATATCGGCGGCGAATCGGTTGACCTCGGCGGCTTTCGCCAATACGTTCACCGGCGCGATACACAGCGGCGCGTCGAATGGGGCGTTGATATTGAAACGGCGAAAATGCGCGGACGGACGGCGGAACTTTTTGCGCCCGTCAAAAAAATTTCGGTTTTCGTGCAAATCGGACTGCGCCACGTCGAACGCACACGCAAGCAGCAAATCACCAATCCACGCACCGAAAAAATTGAAATCGTCGAAGTCCCGACCGGCGAAGCCCCGATACCCGTCGGCAAACCTTTTGTCGCGGCTTACGAGATTTTTGCCGACGATAAATCAATCCTCAGTGCCAGCCGCCAGCCGGAAAAAAATCTGCAATTAAACCGACTCGAACACCGCCACCCGATTTTTAACGAAGTCATCAAGGCTCTGGTGCAGGTTTCGACGACTACCGAATCACTTTCGCCCGAAGATTTTGAAGCCGTCGGCGCGGTCATCAACGAAGTCGTGCCGGACATCGAAATTGATGCTGGAAAATTTCTGCCAAGCGGTTTGGTGCGCTCCGAAGATTTCCGCGTGTCGGGCGGAATGACGAACTTTATGCCGATCAGTCGCGGACGGCGCGAAGATGATCTGGCAAACGCCGTCCGCATGTATATTCCGAACATTCTGCATGAAATGATTAAAGGTTTGACCGAAGCGATTTATCAGGAATTGAATAGATTCAGCTATCTCGGACCGCTTCGCTCATATCCGCCGCGTCATCTCGCATTTGCCCAATATCACGATACGAATTGGGAAGCCGGCGGCGGTTCAGCCTGGGACAAAGTAAGACGCGACGATAAGTTACGCGAAATAATCAACGAATGGCTCAGTAATAAAGAACGCTTGAAAACGCCGTATCAGTTGGATGTCAGAAAACTCTACGACATTGAAGAATTGCGCGACCCGTTGGAGAACATTATTTATGAATACGACACCAAGAAAAGAGAACTTGTTTTCAGAGATGTTAAAGACCTGCTGCAAAATTCGAGATTAAACGATGTCGAACGACAGGAATTTGAAACGGAACTTTTAACCAGATGGCAAGACCTTGATTTGCAGGATGAAGAAATAGAAAATTTTAATGAATATGAAGAACGCGGCAAAATCGCCGACAAAACCGCCGAAGGGCTCGATTCGGTCAATGAATTATCGTTAATTGATTTACGAAGCAACACGAAAGTCAGCCACCGCGACGTTGGTATCGGCATCAGTCAGGTTTTGCCTGTTTTGGTCAACGCCTACGCTTCAGCCGAAAAGATTATCGCCATCGAACAACCTGAAATTCATCTGCATCCGGCTCTGCAAGCCGAACTCGGCGATGTTTTTATCAATTCAGCACTCGGAGATAGAAAAAATTCTTTTATTATCGAAACACACAGCGAACATCTGATTTTGCGAATTATGCGCCGTCTGCGAAATACTTCCGATGAAACTCTGCCGGAAGACGTTTCCAAAATTAAACCGCACGAAGTCGCGGTTTTATATGTCCAGCCCGGACCTGACAATTCAAATTCCGTGGTTTCCGTGCTGGAATTGGACGAAGAAGGACAACTGCTCGACCCGTTTCCCGGCGGCTTTTTTGAAGAAGGATTTAAGGAACGATTCTCATAATAATCAAGTTTTATGCTCTACGAATTTGGAATTACTCCCGATACTTTTGATCATCCGAATTACCGGACGCATCGGCAAAATGAAGTTTCAATAATTCAGCTTCTGCGCGGCGTTATCGAAAACGGATTAATTGCCGACCTCCACAAAGGAAGATGGCTGGAAGATGTCTTCAATTCGCGGGTTTCTTCCCTCTCGCCGGGTTTGAAAGACAAAATTGAAAGTTGTCTTAAAATTCTGAATGACCGACACCGTTTGGTTCGACATCCGAAATGCCCGAACAATCCGGCGTGTGATGCGGATTGGTTTAATCTTTTGTTGGAATCGGACAACAAAATCAATTTTTATGAAGTAATCACAGGCGACGATTTTTTTCTTCAGAATGATTTTTCCGACGACAGATTTACCGTTCTTTCAGAAATACTCGATTCCGTTTTGTGGCTCGACAGAAGACGCACATTGGATTTGGAACGAACGGAAACAAAATACCGTGAAGTATTTACAAGTGTTCTGCGGCACGCTAAAACACTTGACATTGTTGATCCATACATCAATCCGGTTGACGAAAGATGGACTAAAACAATTAGTCTTTTGTCAGATTTAATGGGAAAAAGACACAGCGAAAGATTAGTCGGAAGAATCAGAATCCATACAAACGAAGACCAAATTTCAAATTCAGATATTGATACATCTCCTGATTTTCATATTGCCCAGTGGAAATCTTTTTTAGAAGAACTTAATGCAAAAGACAAACACGGTTTCGAGATTATTTATTGGAGAGTTAAAAACAGGGGAGAACAATTTCACGACCGCCACATTATTACAAACCAATGCGGCATAAGTGTTCCCAATGGTCTAGATTTACCGAATCGTGTAAACCCCGGAACCACCGATATAAGCCTTTTAGATGAAGATGTTCGCCTGAAACGGTTGAGCAAATTTACCGGTTCCACAAGTGTTTATGAAACCAAAGATGAATGGCGAATGAAATTAGAACCCAAATTATGAATTCAAAACTGTAATATATTTGTTAAATATATAAAGTTTATAAGGATAATTTTTGGATAATTCAGATTCGATAAAAAAGGCTTTTTTTAGACGAGTTAAGATAGAAACAATTACCCCTATTTTATGGTTTTCAACAACAGCCCGAATGAAAACGCCAATCGGCTTGTCGAACTCGTAAAAACAATCGCTCAAATTTAGATTTATTCTCAAATTTATAATGGCTTATAAACAAACCGCTTGGGTAAAAAATTCAAGAGAAGCCACGGGGCAAGACCAACTTGGACTAAGATTTTTCTCCGAGTCCATTTATCAGGAATTACTGCCGAATATTACAAATGTTACCAGTCGCGGTCGTTATTTTTCATTTTATCCCTGGTTGATCTGGTCAGTTGAAAAAAGGGCAAAAGAATTAAAAGATTACAGTCTTCAAAAAATCGTCCGAAGGGCTGACTGTTTGTTGACATTAGTTGGTCTTTATCACGATCAGGTTTCGGATAATTCTTATGAAAATCTTCACGACGGCTTGATCGGTGCTAAAAAACTCGGTTCAGTTCTTAATGAAATGCTGGAGAGCGGCGAAGCAATTCAAATTTCAAAATATGCAATTGAAGAAGAGTCAACTGACCGTTATTTTAAAAACAAGTTCGGAGGACTCGGACAGTATTATTTCGGACCACTTCGCGATGCCGGAATTCTTGCCTACAACAAAAATAACGAGATCAATTACACCGATGATCGCGGGTTGCTAATTGCCGAGGCATTCGAGCAGGCAGTCAACGGTGGTGCTTTTTTTGAAATTTTGAAAATTGACCGGGTTTCAGAAGAGGATCTGATAAATCTTTTAGATTTTTGTCCCTGCTGTTTATCCGCAAATCTATCAGAACAAAGCACCTTGATAGATTTTTTCTTTTCCCGGATTGAAATATTTCAAAATCCCGTTTGGGAAAAGCGCCCCAAAACTTTGGCTTTGATTTTAGATTTCATTGAAAATTATAAAAATTACGGTTTAGAAATGAAGATCGATTCTTCGGGAGTTCATAAATTTCTCGGGGCGGTTTACTCAAATTCTTTTAATGAAAAAATTTCATGGGTTGAGAATTTAACCGGACTGTCAGATACAAAATTATTGTGGAGACAGTATTACCTTGGCGAACTGATTTCTTTCGCAGTGCAGTCCTTCTTCTGGTCCGGGATCACCAAATTGATTAGTGAAGAAAGGATCGTCTCCGGTCCGAGGGATTATGGATTGTGGTTTAGTGAGATTTTCAGCTCAAATTTTCCCGATTTGTCAGATAAGACCTTTTCCCAAATGATGGAAGAAACTTGCCTGAATTTGCCTGAACTATCCGAGAAGGAAAATCCTTTTCATGAAATTGAGTTAACCCGTAGGTTAGAACAGGCACTCAAAGATAAGTCTGCTTCTGACCGTCGTGAAAAAACTGTTGCTCTGGCTATTCAAGTGTTTCTTACTCTGGCAGCGAGACTTAAAATGGAAAGGATCGAACTCCCTGTTTCTTTCACCCGTCAACAGTTGAACGAATACCCAATAAATCTAACCCATTTTATTTATTATTGTGAAAATGAATGGCAAGCAATGAGCATTAGAGAATGGATCGGCTGGCTTGCCGGCAAATGGGGCATTGAAACTCATTTAATGATCGCTCTGCGAAAATTACAACACGAAAAACTCGATACTTTCAAAGTATTTCCCTCCGAAGCGGGACTTCAAGTAAAAGAGTCCATCGGCGACAAAACAATTGATGAAATATTACAGCCCGGATTTACCAGTCCGCGTTTACGAACAACCTTTCAGATACTCTGGGATCTGGGGTTATTAACCTCTTCCAATCAAAATATTGTGCTGACTCCGACCGGAAAAGAGCTGTTGGAGGAGATCACCAATGGTTAAGATCAATGAGATTTCCCTTTTCGATGTAATCGGAGAGAAAAAAGACAAGTTCGAGTTTTCCTTCCTGACGACCTTTAATGCCTACTTGCCCTTTTATGAGCAAATTGTTCTGCGGCGTTTGATCAAAGCCGGATGCCGCGTTAACACATTATTGATGGATGCCGGACAATTTGCCAGCAGTTTTTACGATGCGGGAAGCACACCTCAATCAGCCGGACGTGATTACACCTTAATTCCGATCAATGTCAGGAACGGTGTTTTTCATCCCAAAATTCTACTTTTATTGGGAAAAGAAAATGCTTCACTTTGTGTTGGAAGCCATAATCTAACCCTTTCCGGTTTCGGCAAGAACCGTGAATTAACCTCTCTCTTCGAGTTGGGATCAAAAAGTTCATCAACGGAACGAATCATCTTTCAAGATGTTTGGCGGACTTTGAAACTATGGGCGGCAAATCAGCCTGAAGAAATGATCGACTCATTCCGCTTTGTTGAAAATGAAATTAATTGGCTCACTGAAAACCATGAATCTTCAGATCCCAAATCACCCTTATTTTTTGCTGCCGGGGAAAATACTGCTTCCCTGTGGGAACAGATAAAGCCGCGAATTACGGGCAAAGTGCAAAAAATAACCATGTTTTCACCGTTTTTTGATGAAGATTTGAGATTCGTGCGTGAGCTCAATGAAAGTTTATCTCCAAAAGAATTCATCATCGGAATTGATCCGCGTTCCGTCTTTCTTCCATTAAATTCTGCAAATCAAATTTCTAATATAAAGTTCGTCAATGCGGAAAAATTACGAAACAATCATGGATATTTGCACGGCAAATTACTCTATCTGGAAACCGAATCAAAAGCAAACTTTCTGATCACCGGAAGTGCCAATATGAGCGGTCCGGCATGGCTCAGCGGTTATCGGCAAAACTGCGAGTCAGTTATCCTGCTAAATTCAAAAGAAGCAATTTCGGTTGTGACAGCGATCGGTCTAGATGAATTGTCGAAAACCCCGGAAATTACTCAATCTGATTGGCAATTGATCGAAAGAAATAAACACACCCGGGCGGAATTATTCTCCGAAAAAGAACAAAAGCCTTTGTTAATTGCCGTTGAAACAGAAAACGGGTTTAAAATTCATTTCAAAAGTAATTCCCTTAATCAGTTAAAGGCAGAATTTGAGTTTTTCAATAGTTCAGGTGAGACGATCCATAAAGGACAAATAACCGAATATTGGAATGAAGAAATTTTTCTCGAAGTTCAGGACTCTCAGATTCGTTTAACAACCCATTCAATTAAAATAAACTCAGAATCAGGAGAATTCTACAATTACTTTGTTCATCATACTCCGGCAATAATTTCAAAATTTCATAAAGTATCCCACCGCGTTTTTTTTACTGCATTAGAGAGTTTTGATATTCCGGTAGATAACAAATTCTGGCGGATCTTTGAACAAATTGTTTTCGAGGAAGGCGAGGATTTACCTAATTATATGGAGGCTGGACTTTCCCAGAGCCGAGCAACCGATTATCTAAAGGTCAAAGTTGATGATCAGGAAACGCTTCAGGAATCTTTTTCAATTCAAACAACTGAGATTGAATTTAAGGACAGACTTAATCAGAACTTAACCGATAGTTTGAGTGAGTTAATAGGTTTTCTGAACCGAAGGCTTTTTTTACCTGCCGAACAATCAACTAATTATTCTCCGCCGGCATATTCCGAAGAAGACGAAGAGCAAGCAGAAGAATTTGAAACTGACGAAATTGTTGATCCTAATTTCGAGTTTGAACAAATTGCTTCACATTATTACCAGCGGACACGCACCATGATGCGGAGAATGACAAAGAAACTTGATAACTTAAACACTGAAGAATTTCGTTTTTTTCTTGCTTCACTCCGCCAAATAACAGTAGTTCTCGGATTGCTGCAATGGGTCAGAAAATTGGAAAAACATGAAAAGTTTGCCAACTGCGAAAAAGAACTCGTTTCGATTGAGGACGAATGGAAATTATTTATTTCTGCTGTTACCTTCCTGACAAGGCTTGAAAGCGTTCCGGCAGAAATTAAAAATAAATCTCCTCGTTTTTTGGAGTTGCATTCGATGGTTGTCGGATATCTGGTTTGGTTGGGATTTGACTCGGGATTTGACATCATTAAACTTAGCGAATTAGGTCAACAAAAATTTGGTGAAGAAAGAACTGATGGATGGACGAATAGTGAGATCCTCGAAGGAACGGCGGCTTTTCTTAAATTGGCTGTTCATTTTTATGAGAACAAACAAACTGAAACTATCTTTTGGAAGGCGGTTGAAAATAATGAAGATGACGACTGGATCTTCCGAAATCTGGATTGGCTTCAAAAAATCCATCAAAACTCCAAAATCCTTTCGCAATTACCTTTTTCCAATAAAAGTCCTGGCATCGGAGATCTGGTAATTCAGTCCAAGATGAAAAAGCCTGAGATTTTGGTAGTTTCCAGTGACCCGAATTCCATAGAGCTGGTCATATTAAATGCCGAAAACCGGAGGAGAAAGTATGCCGCTCATACCGTTTTTTATCTTGAGATACAAATGAATTAAGGAGTTAAGATTCCACTTCCCTAACTATAAATTTTCTCCAGCGAATCTTCGAGCTGAACCGAGTCCAATTGTTTGGAATATGGACTTAATAATTCCCCGGTTCCCTTTTCCAACCATTCTTCCTGGCTTCCGAGATCAGACAGAATAACCGGCATCCGATTATGGATCTTGCTCATAAAATCATTCGGCTCGCAGGTAATGATAGTGAAGGAATATTTTCTTTCTTCATCATCGAACCAATGACTGAAGAGACCTGCCAACGCAAACGGCTTTTTATGATAAGTAAATATTTCGACCGGAGGTTTTCCTTTAACCTTCCATTCGTAAAAAGAGGAAACGGGCACCAAACAACGCCTGGTTTTGAGAGCGGGTTTATAAAGAAAACTTTCTTCCAAACCTTCTGCCCGGGCATTAAAAGTCGCAAATTTTGTATTGAATTCTTTGGCTCCTTCCTTCTGCATCCACCAGGCGGCTTCCACTGTTTTTATAGAATCATCGTCATTGACCACTACCTTGACGTTCTGGGTCGGTTTAATATTTGGTCGTTTTAATTCTCCTTTGGGGGTAAATCCGAAAACGTGTTCTTTGAAATCTTTTTCAGTTCCCTTTTGCGAAGCTCTTCCGCACATCTCTTTAATTCTCCTTTTTTATTATTTCAAGTTTAATGAATTTGCCGATTTATCCCAAAGTGTTAGCCACGGCATTCAATTCGCAGTATTTCATGATCAACTCAATTACTTCGTCTGTATTGGCATCAACCCCGGAGAGGTTAAGATTGAAGTCCGTAAATCCCAACCCCCGATTCGCCGCCGCCATTCCGCGTTTGACCGGCGAAAGTTTTTGGGCATAATAGTCCGGATTCTTCAGTTCCAGGCAGATGAAATCGTTCCCGGAGATCGACCTCACGTAAGCTGCGATTATATCCTCCCAGTCTATCCGCCCGACTCCCAGTGTTCGATCTAAAACGCCCTGCTCATCAATGATGAGCCTCGGGCGGGAGTCGGCAATCTGCCAGATCGAGACCGGAATGCCGGTGCCGAAGAAGAGGATAGCCACCCAACCGAACGGCTTGCCGATCAAAACTATCCAGATCCCGGCGCTGACAAAACCGAGACAGCCGATCAGCAAAAGCACATGTTTCCAGCGGGAATTTTTGATAATTATCTTTTCCATATCAATACCTCTAAACCAACCCTCCATCAATGATAGGCTTCAGTTATTTTTATTTATTTATCAGCGAGATCAAAGCATCAGCTGAATCAGAGGAGAGTCGATAGACATCTTGCAGACTGATGCTTTTTATAACTCACCATCCCGGACATGCTTCAATCCCCGCTCGCCCTTTTGGAAGTTGTTTTTTCTTCCAGGATCTTTCAATCATCAAAGATCTTTTCCAGATCATTAAAAAAATCTTCCGGCTCGATGTTATCCTCCAGGTCATACCAAAGCCCGAGCTGTCCATTATCTTCATAAAAAGCCGAATGAATATCCCGCTTCAACAATAATGACTTTAATCTTTTAAATTGCTTATCGGTTTGGACATCGAGAATTATTACATTTCTATTTTGAGCCGAAAGAGAAAGCCCGTGCCAGTCATTTATTCTATTTTTGGTATAAGCGATCATTTTAGTATGCAACGGGCATTTGATTAATACTTGTGTAATTCGGCGAGAGATACTGCTGCTTCATCTGCCAATTCCCTTCGCTAACCACATTCGCCAGCTGAACAGTTCCCCGCCCGAATTTATGATTGATCCTATCTACTGCCAGGTTTACTTTGTGGAGTTTTTCATACCGCTCATTATCGAACAGCCTTTTGGTCAATTTCTCAGCCGGCATCAATCCGCCCAGTAAAATTCCGGCTCTTTTGTATTCGTAACCTTGCCTATATATCTGGTTCAGCACTTTGATGACCCATTCCTGGATCTCTTCCTGGTAGATACTGTGAAAAGTGCTTTTGTAGATCATTTGTTTGGCATATTTCTCCGGGACCGGGCGAAAGCGGTCGGTGCTGACTAAAACGGTCACACTTTTTGCTGCTAAATTCTGCCTCCGCATTCTGGCACAAGCCATTGACAGGTAATAGATCAAAGAATTCCTCATATCCTCGTATCGAGTGACAGGCATTCCGAATGAGCGTGAACAGCCGATATTTTTCGAGGTCATTGCCACTTTTTCAAACGGAAAACAGACTTTCCCTTTGAGTTCCATCAGCACCCGGGCACCGACCATGGTCAAAAGCTTGCGGATGTCATAATGCCTGGCTTCGCGGAACTGTTTTGCATTCTTAATATCAATTTTGTTTAATTTAGCAGCGGAGGCTTTGCCGATTTTCCAAATATCCTGAACCAGAGTTCTTTCAAGTGCAATATCAATATAGGGTGAATCGTAAAGATTAACTATTCCTTCAGCTTTTTTGGATTTTGATAATTTCTGAGCCATCTTAGCATAGACCTTATTAACCCCGGCACCGAGTCTGACCCTGAGCCCGGTCCACATCTCCATTTGTTCCTGAATGTGATGAAGGAATGAATCAAAATTCCCTTTTTTCACATCGATCAGCATGAATGCTTCGTCAATCGAATATTCTTCCACGTCAGGAGTAAATCTCTGGAGCAGCTGCATCGCCCGGTCGGATATCTTTCCATACATGGCATAATTGCTGGAAAAAACTTCAGCCTCATAAAACTTGAGCATATTTTCGACTTTAAAGAATGGTTTTCCGCGAGTCAGACCGAATTCTTTCAGTTCCTTATCGAAAGCCACTACGCAACCATCATTGTTGCTTAAAACAACGGCGTGGCGGTTCCTAAGGTCCGGGCGAAAGAGCTTTTCGCACTTGGCATAAAATGATTCGAAATCCAATAAGGTAGTCGCGTAAGGCATATCGATTTTTTTGATTTAATGTTTAGTGATCGAAAAAGTGACCTTTCCAATAATTTCGTGATCCAGATATTCCGTTACTTCAAGGGCTCCGCAGTTTGGATTGGCAGGAGCTAGATAGAGTCGTTTTTCTGAATCATAATGAAGTTGCCGGATATAATTAGTCCCCTCAACCCTGACTTAGACGATGGCTCCGTGATTTCGCGGTTGGATTGTCCGGTCAACCATGACTCTTGTCCTGCCGGCAAAAAAGCCGAGCTCGATCATTGAATCGCTCGCTACCTCAACCGGAAAAGTTGTTTCGGGGTGAGTGATCAGCACCCGATTCCAATCATCGTCTTCTTTTTTATAATGTTCCGCCGGACTTTGAAAACCAGTTTTTTTTTCCATAGATTCAACTAAGTGCTAATTGTGAAAACAAATAATTGTAAAAAATCAGGCAGCTCCAACCTCCAAACTGCTGCCATCACCACTTCAACAAACTACCGTATCATATATGAAACACTATTTTACCGCTTAAAGTCAAAAAAAGTTTTAAGCGTTCATGTTAAACAAAAACTTAATGAATTGTTTTTGGGAAATGAATTGATTTTTGTGGGAAATGTGAAAGGAATTTTGGAGAGGAGTATAGAGCTGGAGTTCAAACCTTCTTATGTTGAAAAGATTATTAACTACTTATTTCAATAGTTAAATACGAGATTAAATACAACAAAAGGTTTGGGTAAAAGCTGAGTCATTCGGCTCATACTCCGCTCTTTTTCCGTTAAAGTTATGTTGTGTAACGTTTAATTGGGACATGTCAGATATTTCGTAGAGTCTCCAGCAGAGCGGTTTGGTTTTGTCCGCACCGCGAATCTGAAATCCCCGCAGGAGATAATTTCCGGCTGAGCCGGCTCCGCAGCAGAAAGGCTCGACGATCCGCATCCGACCGTCATACTTAAATTGGATCACCAGCCTCTCGGTAATAGCGCGGCATAACAAATCTCTCTTTTCATCAATTGTGGTCATTTTAAAATTAAAGGTTTAATCAAACTATCCTCTCCATAATTTATATTCCAGGTTGAGAATTATTTCCACTCGGCAGTTTTGAACATGAAATTCAATAAGGTGATTTCTCTAAATTTATAAAAAATCAATTTTTTTTGCGATTTTTTTTTTGCATTTAAGAGAATCGCTCTTTTTTATGGTTATTAAGGTTAGAACAAATTTTTTATTTAATTTAACCATATGAATGTCGCTACCCCCTTAGAAAAAGTCGAAATTCCAGCTGAATTTGCGGGTAAAACAGCATTTCTCTTTGAAGTCAAAGATAAATCATTCCTTCATCTGGGAATTGAGCCCAGTACGATTGCCCTGGTTGATAATTCGAAGGAGTTTTCTACAGATCATCCGATTGCTTTCGTCATGAAAGATGAAACATATATCGGATTACCGGAAAAAATTGCCGAAGATCTCTATTATCTGGAAAACAAAGCAGTTTGTGAACCGTTGTTGATTTTTAGTATTTATGAAATTAAACTCATCGGTCAGATCAGAGGAATTTACCGGCAAAACAGCCGGAAAAAAGGCTTAGTTTTTGAAAAGATCTGAACACTCAAGAAATAATGCTGCTCAATAACAGTGAAAAAAATAAACAGGAAATCCCTCTCGATCGGGTTCGCCAGTTCGTTTACAAACTGATCAGGCGACGCGTCCCTTCACCTGAGGATGCCGAGGACCTCACACAAAGCGTTCTCCTGAAAGGCTGGCGGAGCAATGAAAATAATTTCAACCGCCTAAACTTCGAAACTGAAGAGGACTTCCTCCGGTATTTCAGTATCATTGCCCGCAATGAGATCAAAAGGTTTCAGTCAGAGCAAATAAAAACTGTGGATAGTTCTGATCCGGGACAGGAAATTCTTTTAATGATTCAGGCGGATTACCTAAGTGCCGAATATTGCCTGGAAATCATCGGTTCACTGTGCAGCTTACCGCTCAAACACCGATTGGTCCTAATCCTCGGTCAGCCGCATTTATTAAATTCCTTCCGGAACCTGTTCTCAATGAAAACAATTGCTCAGATGTTGGATATTAATGAATCCTGGCTGGAAAAATTAGCGAACGAAATTCCCTTAAGTGAGGAAGACCTTAAAGCGGTGGTCGAAATCATGATGGGCAAAAAAATAAAGACACAGGTTAGTGATGAACGTTGGAAAGCGCGGAAAGGTTTGAAAGAAATAATCTACCGGGGGTTTAGGAAATAAAATTATGGAACATTTAAGTCAGGAAACTATCGAAAAATTCGTCAGGGGTGAACATCCGTATCAACGCTTATTGGAGATCGCCGCCCATCTGGAAACCTGCCAAAATGATTGTCAAGAAACCCTGAACCGGATTGATCCTGATTTTCTGGCAGATGCCGTAGCGGTTGTGAAAGCCCGGATAGAGGCACTGGCGAAAGAAGATCATTTTTCTGAAGCGGAAATTGAAAGTTACATTCTGAAAACATTCGACATTGCCAAACGTTTGAAGATGAATAATCATTTCACCAAATGCCGGCGTTGCGCCGAAACACTCAAAGCAAGTGATCCTGACTATTTGTCAAATTTTATTAAAGATACTCTCAATCGAAACCGTGAGTCTGAAATTATCGTCAAAGAAGAGGAAAAAGGATTATTATTCAGATTTTTAATTCCGGCTGCCGCATTTTCTGTACTAATTCTGCTCTCTCTGGCTATTATCTTTATGGTTCCGAATAACAAAACACCGGAACAAGTAAAGTTAGAAGAAATTTCAACACCTTCTATTGCTACCAATAATAACGAAAATATTCATGTCAATAATACTGATAATAAAGGCGGGTTAGACCCTCGGTCCGGTAATACCCAGGTTAAAGACAAAAATGTAAATTCAAAATCTCAGGTACAAACGAAACCGGTTCAATTACATCTCAATCAAAAACAGGCTAATCAGACGAAAAGTAATAAATCTCAGGATATAATCGTTAAAAACCGTTCGCTTAATAAAAATTGCGAAAATAATCCAATTCTGGCTATTACGCCTAAAGACGAAGTCATCACCGATCTTCAACCTAATCTTACGTGGAAACCTTACCCGAATGCGGTCAGTTATAAGATCTATCTTTCAGACACTGCAAATAATTTGGTTGAAGAAGCAGATATTACTAACAGTGAAAGAACGTCCTACAAAATTACTAATAAACTTGAATTGAACAAAAAATATGAGTGGAAAGTGGTAACCTCATTAAAAGACGGCAAAGAAATTTACAGTGAAGCAGCAAGCTTTTCAGTAGGTGAAAAAGCAAAAAAAATATCCACAACCAAAGACAAAACTAGAAACAATGAGGTCAGATGTCTTAAATCCGGGAATAAACTTTTATAGCCAATTGCTTATAACAATTATTATTGAAAATGTTTTTCAGCAAATTATAAAAACTTTATCGATAATCCCCGGTTAAAGTAAATTCTGCCCATTTGTTTGGCTTATTCAAATTAGGGTCAGGGGAATTGATCATTTCGATTGATGCTTTTTGTAAACTCTCTGCCCCTGAAAATCCCTGCTTATAGTATTTATAAAACTGACGAGTAAATTGTTCAGTCGATTCGTCGTTGGCTTCCCACTGGGTTGAAATCACAGTTGAAGCTCCGGCATTGAGCATCCCCCAACCTAAGCTAATCAACCCTTCCCCGTTGACAACGGTATCTGTCGCGCACGAAGCCAGAAAAACCAAACTTTGTGGTTTGAGCTTAATGCCCAGCAGATCATTAACCGATAATTTCCCATTAGGATTGTTGATACTCTTATTAAATGCTAAAAACGAATTAAAAAACTCTTTCTCGTCAATTTCAGCATGCATCGAAAAGTGAATAATATCCGATTGATCGGCTCTTCCCTTAAATTCTTCAATAGTTGAATTTAGAAAAGGTTTGGTTTGATAGACCTTGGCAAGAGATTTTGCCTCCTGGTCGGCAAACAGTAAATAAAAATTATCAAAACGAGCATTTGAAAAAACCTGAAACGTCTCTCTCTCGGGTTTCGATGATTTCAGATATTTAGTTAAAACCGAAACCGATGGTGAATACGATATTTGATAATCTTCGATCAGGAATTTCTTTCCGTCCTGGCTCAAGGACTGAAAAGGAATTTTCCAAAGCGCTTTATCCGGCACAATTATTAAATGCTTTTTATCCTTGAGATTTAACGGTTTCAGGAGAACATCGTAGATTTCCCTGGCATTTTCCTTAAAGAAAACTCCATTCATAATTTGATTTTGCGCGGTTTGTGAGAGTTTCTCAGCATTTGTTACCGTTAAATCAATAGGGTATTGCTCAATACTCTTACCTGACTCCAAGACAAAAGCAATTAATTTTTGATTAGAAACGAAGACATACGAAACAATTGCAGTTTCTTTATCAATCGGCAGATTTTCTAAATCAGTAAAGGACTCAGCAACATCATTTACCTGTTGATTAGCTGAACTCAATAATGTCTTCTCGATACTGACTAAATTGTTTATTTGAGATTGTTCTTCAGGTTTTTCCAAAATCGAAATCGAAAAATCATATAATTTCTTTTCTAACCCTATGCTGATGTTCGTATTTTGAGTAAAATTCTTTTTCGAGATCTTGTCGGACAACCAACGTGATTTTAGTAACTCCGATGAATAAAACCCTAGTCTAATTTTACTTTCCGCTAAATCAAGTTGAATTCGCTGCTGGTACACTTCAAACAAATAATCAATTGTTCCGATCGATACCATTGCTGAATTTGAAAGGCGGCGTTCTTCGATTAAATCAATAGCCTGTTGGTTTGCCAATCGAGCTGAGGTTAAGTTTTCTGCCGCAATTTCCGAATTAGCCAGGTAGTAATAAATTCGTGGTAAAAAGTCTTGTTTATTATTTGATTTTGCTCTTGCCAAGTATTTTTCGCAAAGCACTTTGAGACGGTTATATTTTTGCAGGTGATTTGTTGTTTTAGCTTCCCAGTTAAATAAAAAAAGTGCGTTCGACCAATCATTCCCTTCTTCGATTAGAGTCATTTCGGCTAAAGAAAAAAACTCTTCGCTTTTTGCCTGATTCCCTTCAAAACCGGCAATCACAGCTTTGGCTGTCAAAAGATCAAGCTTTTCAACCAAATATTTTCCTGAGCCAGCCAAATCTTCAAGCAGTTTTATGTATATTTTGGCTTCATTGAATCTGCTGTCAACTAACAGAATCAGCATTTTGGTCCGGTAGAATTCGCTTAATTGATTAAAATCCTTGAGCTGCTTGGAAAGTTGAATGCCTTCATCTAATGCCTGGTAACGTAATTTACTGTTGACCTTTGAATAAAAATCAATCAGTTGGCGAATATAATTCAGTCTCGCCGTTTTTTTCCCTTTAGTACCGGATTCTAACTGCTGCAGATAGAAATTTACTTTTGTCAGATTACCTAGTTTGAGATAAGCGTCTACAAACCCGGAATACACTTCTGCTTTGAATTTTTCGGCTGAAAGATTCTTTTCAATTTCCAAATTTGCTAATTCTAACCAATAAATTTGTGTGAGATAATTTCCTTTAATTCCGAAAAGATTTGCTACATTAAGAAAGGTAATGGTTTTCAAATCCGAATCGTTTAATTTTGGATTCTCGGTAAGTTTTAAGGCATAGAAAAGTAATTTAGGAGCTTCCCTGAGATCGATCTCATCATGGATAAAATCAGGATTGGTAAATCTTTGCGCCCAGTCATTTAATAAATATCCGACTTCCAACTTTAAATCCGGCGAGTCGTCCACTTGTTGAAGAAATGCCGAGGCTTTTTCAAATGAACGCGAGGCTTTGGATAATTGATTTAGTTTGGTTTCTATCTTCCCCGCAAATCGAAGACTTTTTCCAATCAGGAAATTTTCTTCTAATTTTTCGGCAATAATTCTGGACTTGGAAATGAACTGCTGTGCTGATTCGTAATCTTCATTTTCAAAAGCTTCGATTCCTTTCCGGTAAAAAAACTCCCACCGGGATTTTGTAATTTGCGAGGGGAGTTTTTCCAGCTGCCGTTCAAAGGTCTTGTCATCCAACCTCTCAATATTATCAATATTTTGCGAGGCACAGACTGAACTTAAGACCAAAATTATTACTATACAGGAAAAGAATTGCATAAATCTTAAGTCAAGATTTTCTTTATCCATCCCCAAATTGTTGAGCCTACTGATTTAGATTCATCATTTTTAGGCTCCTCTTTAGGACCGGAACCAGGCTTTTTGCTCGTATCATCCGGTCCATTGTCACCACTACTTTCTTGATCAAAGGTGCTATATGCTAAAACCTGATTACTAGGGGACTTTATCGTTGGCATAGTAGTAATTATTCCAAATATCAGCACTAGATGTGCCAAAATCAATGTTATTTTTTTCATTTTTTCATTTACTCCTTATTTTTTGTTTTTATTTGGCATATTTAACAATGAACATCATTGCTTCAATCCGCACATAGTTAAAATTTTTCGGGTTGGACCAGTAATGTCCCTCGTTAACAGCCTTGAAAAACCAAACCGGAATATTTTTGTTCTTTAGTTTTTCCTTTAGAACTTCGACATCCTGTGGACTGGTACGTACATCATTTTGTCCGGCAGTTAAAAAAACCGGTATTTTCCATTTCTCTAAATTATTTCGATAAAGCAAAGATAATCTTTCATTTATCTCCACTACTTCAGCATTTTGCAGTGAACCATATTCAGCCTCATACACTTCCTGCAAATTACCCGATCTTGTTAATTGATTTTTGACTGAAATAATTGGCTGCTCGGCAATTACTCCCCGGATTCGTTCCTGCTCTTTTAATCCCAAAGCCAGTGCCAGAAAACCGCCATAACTCGTTCCTTTGACAAAAACATTATCGGCATCCAGTTCCGGCTGCAGCTTGATCCAATCGAGCAAGGCTTGTAAATCCTTGACCGCATCCTCTCTTTTGTCTTTGTTATCAAGATCTTCAAATTCCTTCCCGAATCCACTGGAACCGCGAATATTCGGGAAAATGGTAACAACCTTTAAACCTGCAGTGTAGTATGTAAAGTAAGCATTGAAATAGGGTTGATATTGGTCCTTAGGTCCACCATGGATGTCAATTAAAACCGGAAATTTGGTTCGCCCCTGTTCAAATGTTTTTGGCTCAAGAAGAATTCCGGAAATTTCGCGGTTATCAAATGATTTCCATTTAATAATTTTTGAATCCTTGATCTGATTTATTAACGGTTGACTGGCTTCGCCTTTCGCCCAATCTTGCTGTTCCTGCGTTTTAACATTAAAACTGATAATTTTCGGGGCATTTTTATGCGATTCAAAACCAATTCCTAATTCTTCATCATTTCGCCAGGAGAAATTACTAACTACTCCATTATTGAGATTTGGCGAGGCTATCTCTTTTCCGGTTTGAAAGTTATTCAATTCAAAGATTCTGATCTTCTCAGTTCCAAACTCATTAACTTTGAAGGCTGCCAAACTTTCTGATGAAGGTAAAGCAAAACCCGTAATATTTAGTTCCACTTGATTGACCTTCAGAGATTTCTTATTTTCCAGATCAAAATAGTACAGATCGTTGAATTTTCCGCCTTCATTACTCAGCCACCAGATACCTTTTCCATTCGAGCTGAGTTTTGCCGAACTGTAATACGCCTGCTTTTGTGAAATTTTCGTAACAGCTTTTGAAGGCAAGTTCATCACGAAATAATCTGTTTGCTGATTGGAAAGGTAATGATAGAAAATAATATTTTCATTATTAACTGCCTTTAAATAATGTGTATAACCCTTCAAGGCAGTTAATTTTTCATACTTTTTCGCGGCTGGGTCAAGTTTAATGATCTCCGCAAAATTTTCTTTTTTATTTTGATTGATAAAATAAATAATTTTGCCGTCCGACGACCATAAATAGGAATTCACAAAGGTGATTTCCGGTGATTTTGTTAGTTGTAAAACTTTTTTAGCAATCAGATCATACTGAAAAAGCTGAGCATTTTCGTCACCATCATTATCTTTTGTAAAAATAAAGCTTTTGGCGGGTGACGGCTGCATCAACAAATTCTCAGGGTCAGGAATAAAGACATCAATTTTCAATGGTTCAGCTTCAGGCTTATCCAGAATAAATGGCTTATAGAATTCGTTATAACCAATTGCTTTTTTATCTACTGTCCAACCTAAGAAGTTTGCACACGTCCAATCAGCCGAACGTTGATAATCCTTATATAATTCTTCCGGTAATTTTTCAGCACCTTCCATGATTAAGGTCGGAGGTGGAGGCATTGGAGTTTGGGGATAAAATGTTTGACTTAGCAAAACTAAACAACTACCAAGGATCCAACCGAACAAAAATTTATTTACAACTTTCATAAAATATATCTTTTTTGAAATGCTGACTGCTAATACGCCCTTAAGATTGCGAACTATTTATTCTTTGATTAATGGTAATTCTTCTGGCGAATCTATAATTCTGACATTGACTTCCTGTCCATTAATCTTTCCTCTTCCAACCTGTTCTGCGGATTCATTTTGATCAAGATTCTGGAAGATCAATTCAGTCAGCATATTCAAAATGCCTAAAACTTTTGTTTTACTGGCATCCGGCAAGTTTTTATATTTTTCAACAAAACTGACTAGTTCCGATGGTGTTCTGGTCAGATTGTATCCCTGACCTTCCAGTATTTCTTCAACCGGAACATTTAACGTGATCGCAATTTTATTAACCGTTTCCGGGTCAGGTCGATAACCGGTCTTTCTTGTGCTAGCCTTACCATTACTAATATTGCTAAAATGACTGTCACTTAAGTTTATTTCTTTTGCCAGGTCTTTTTTCTTAAGACCTACTTTCGGCAGCTCATCTAAGATGATTTGTTCTAATGTTCTTTTCACTTTTTGGAGAGAGCATAACTCAAGTCTCCACTTTATGCAAGTTTAAAGTTTGCATTTTCAAAACCTATCTTGAATCCTTCTATCTATCATAAATTATTGAATAAATCCTTAATAAGTGGAACTCTATTATCAGCCTAATGTGTTTACTGAACTCACATACTTTTGATTTTCCAAACTTTTATTAATTTCAAATAATCTTCTCAAAAACATTTTTTTTAGAAAAAAATGTAGGTTATTAAGAGATTACCTGTTTTTTTTGGTTATTAATGGTTAGAGACATAATTTTTTCTTTCAAATCCTTTCACTTCAAAAACCAGCCTTATTTGAGCAACTGGATTTGAATAATAAATGTGGAAGATCATTTAATAATCAACTATCAATATGACCATGATCAGAAATTACCCTGATGAGATGATCGGAATCAAAACCTTAGCCAGTGTTGATTTTCTTGATGTCTTTCTTCTGGGGGAGACAGGAACAGGCAAAACGTATATGGCACGACTAATTCACGAGCTGAGTCCGCGTGCCGGACAAGCCTTTGTCGCCGTCAATTGCGCACAACTTTCACCGTCAATTATCGAAGCTGAGCTATTCGGGTATGAAAAAGGCGCCTTTACCGGAGCAATTGCGGCGAAACCCGGACTTTTCGAAGCAGCAGACGGCGGTACACTCTTTCTGGATGAAATCGGCGAACTTCCTACTGGCATCCAAGCCAAATTATTAAAAGTTGTTGAAGATAAATGTATCACCCGGGTGGGTGGTGTCCGTCCACTTCAGGTGGATGTTCGCCTCATTTATGCAACTAACCGAAATTTGGACGTTTTGCGGGATGATCTCCGCTATCGGATTGCCGCTCATACTGTCAAGCTCAAACCTTTGCGAGACCGCAAACGCGAAATTGTGCCGCTGGCTCATCTTTTTATATCGGAGTTTAGCAGGCGCTGCGAATTCGATTTTTTAGCTTCCACTGAAAACCTTCAATTACTTGAAAAAGCCAAATGGACTGGAAATATCCGGGAGCTTCGATCCTTCGTTGAAAAATTGTGTTTAAGTGCCTTGTTGGTTGAAAAAAAACAAGGAACGGCAGAGCAGGCGATTGTCATCACGGAAGACCTGATCCTATCCGGAATGGCAAAACCACTGATTCATAATGATACTGCCGCTTTGGGTGACTTTGGACAATTCGCGGACGGCGATAAATTGGAAAGCTATCTTAGAAGAATTGAAACTTATCTACTGAAAAACGCCCTGGAAATTCATAATAATAATCACACCCGGGCAGCTCGCGAACTTGGTATCAGCCGGACCGGGTTGATAAAAAAACTCAAGAAATTGGAGCACTAAACTCTCCATAATTCTCCAAAGCAAATAAAAAATAAGCGGTAAATAAGTGGGAAAGTCAAACGATTTTCCCATTTATTCTAACGTTTATGCTCATCATTACCAACAAATTCTTCTTTTGCGAAGTTGTAGCGGATGCCGTCGCTCAGGCTCATCTTTCCTGTCGTAACAGGCGAACAAGAAATCGCTGGATCAGAGCAATTGCCAAAGCTGCCTCGGTCGTTCTTCAGGAAGATACAACTTTCCTTCACTGGGAACCAACCCAGCAAAAACTTTATTTCTGGTCGGCGGAATCAAATGAAATTTACGAAATTGAGGAGACCTGCGAATGCCCTGCTTTTCTCCAGCCGAAGAGAAAACCCTGCTATCATCGGGCAATGCGCGGGCTTTTGAAAAACTATTTTGAATTAATAAAAAAACCCGGTGAAGGTTTCCAAATTGATTTTGCCGATGCGGTTTTCTTCGACCCTCATCTTTCTATCCTCAAGAAAGTAAACTTATTAAATTTATCCTTCAATGAAGGGCGGGCTGAACTGATTCCACGTATTACGGCACTTGAAAAATTCCTCCCTCTTAATCTTAATTAACGATTCCCGAAATCTTACCGATTGAAAAGGACTTTTATGAAAAAAACCGAGCTGGAAAACTTTTACGGAGAGGTCTTATCGACTGCGGAAGCCGTCGAAAAATATGAATTCATCGCCTTTTGCGCTCCATTTGTTGAAGTTCGCCGACGTGCCGACGGATGTTTAGGGACCTTAGAGTTTCAACCGTCTCCGCGATTTTATTTTGCTTTTATTGAAGATTTAAGTGCAAAATCTCAAATTCAGAATATATGAGGATTTCATTTTAACCCTTACCTTTCCCAATCGGCTGGAGAAGTCCAATTTCCCTCAAAAACCGTCTCTTTGGCTTCAGCTTCGATGATTGGACCAAAAAATTGCCGCAAACTCTCGATCAATAATTCAAAATTTGTGTCGGATGTTATTTTATTTCGTTTGATAAATGCTTCCCAATCCGCTTTGACCTCATTGTTTTCAGTAAAGACATCAGTTAGTGCCACCGGAAATGTAGTTGGGACTGAAGTTTTCCGATTGTCAAAGGTTGCTTTGATGGCTTTTTGCAATATAACGCCATCAAACGAAAAATTCCTGATCAAATACTTAACGTCCCAAAAATCTTTCATCCGGCTGTTACCGATCCCGAGCTTGACCATCGCCTCAAACTTTTCGGCAATAACGGTTTCCTTTGGATAAATTTTGAGTTTCGGTTGTGGCAGATCAAGAATTGTTTCGATTATTTCTGTTTGAGCTGTTGGAGTGACTGCATCTCCGAAACCGATGTCAATCTGCAATGGAATTCTCGCCCCATCCAGAAAGGCACGAAGCGTAATCCGCACACCCTGATAACTTTTATCCGCCCTGATTTCTGCCCCTTTGATCGATTCGATCATAAATTCCAATCCATCTTCGCCATCAATCGCGCAAATTTCACGGAAGATATTTTCCAGGGTTGGAATATCATTCTTCCCGAAGCCAAGCAAATCCATATCCTTTGTCGGGCGATGCGGTTCGCCCGTCCAGATGGCGAAAAGTGCCGCACCTTTGAGCAAAAATGAATTCTGATAGACGGACTGGCTCAAACGATACAATAATCGTTCATTGCCAAAGCGAACCAGCAGATTTTGAAACTCAACCGGTTTTTCCTGAGCTTTATTTTTAAGTTTTGCCCGGATGGAGGCGGCAATATTTTTCTTTTTTTCCATTGTTTATATGATAGTTCTCAAATAAGGCATCATTTTGTTTTTGATATTTCGCACTTCAGCAAAATGATAGAGTTCATCCATCGTGACCTTTCGCTGATTCCAGGCATCGCGGAGTGCTTCCATTGCTACATCAAAACCAACTGTTGATTGATACCGGAAACAATCCGCAATGGTTTTGGCAGCTGAATAAACTTTGACCTCCACTCCTTCAATACGGTGAATCTCAATGCCCGCTTCATAAACGTTTGGGGCAAAGCGAAATACACGAACCGGGACAGTTTCGACTTTCGGAATACGCTGTTTCTGCCCGATTGCCAACCAGACTTCGCTTTTTTTCGGATTCGATAACTGATAAATGACCCGCGACGTCATTTATTTCACGATCCACTTCCTTTATATTTCCGCGAACGCTATTCAACTTTGCATTCATGTCGTCTAATTTGCTTTT
>DAORIL010000005.1:0-34035 GCA_035438525.1 Pyrinomonadaceae bacterium | reverse complement strand
CCTGCGGAGTGATATTCAATTCCCAACCATTCAAACCGATATTCTTCTTTAACGGAAATTCCTTTTTGAAACCATTGGTTGAAGTCATCGTCAAAGTGTAATCTTTAGTAAAAGTATCGGTGATCTGAGCATCTGTCAGATCGGTGCTTTTCAAAATATTAACTCCGGCGTGTAAACACGGCTCCATTAGCATCGGCGGTCGCAAAGAAATAACTTCCGCATCAGGTTCAGCCTGCCATTTATGCAAAACAATCGGATAAGCCGTCACAAACTGATTATCATCGGGCTGACTCTCGGCAAACAAAGAGATCTTAGGCATTGGCTGATTTAAGTTGGGAGAGTTTCCGAAAGTTGCAGAGTTTCCAGAGTTGTAAGAGTTCTGATAACCCGGTGAACTCTGGTAATTTCCATAACCCCCATAACTCCCCGAATTCGGATTATCGGATGAACTTGAAACTGCCGGAACAATTCTTAAGGGAGATTTCTTGGTGATTTTAACGATCAGATCAATCGCTAAAGCTGCGACATTGATCCAATAGGAAAGTTGCGGATATTTTTGCTGTAATTGGACTGCCAGTAACATTCCGCCTTGTTGGAGTAGTTTAGAAACCGAGAGGTCAAAATCTTCTAAGCGGATATTCTTCGCCACGCATTGCAGTCTGGTCACTAATTCGGGATTGATGGTCGGGCGAAAGATATTAGAGGTTAACCCGTTATTGTAACTGTTGTAACCACCGTAGGGACTGTAATTATTGTAAGTATTTGAATTGGCAAAGGCTTGACTGCCCTGCCAGCAATTATTGGGTAAACTGATATTAAATCCCCGTGCCATTCTTTCAACTGCTTGGGCGATAAAGAGATTGAAATTAAATAGTTGATTGGGGTTCTGATAATTGTTGTAACTGTTATAAGAATTGTAGCCGCCGTAAGTGTTGGGACTGCCATACATTCCGCCCCCATAATTATTGTAGCCGCCGGTTCCGTAACCCGAACCGTAACCCGAACCATAACCGTAAGTATTGCCGCTGATAACTCCCTGCAATTCATTCAAAAACAAACTGATCTGTCCGTAAGCTCCGGCGATCTCAATTGTTTTCTCGCCTAACTCTTTGATCTCTTTATAGTTCTTATTGATCAGATTAAGAATCTTACTCCGGTAATTGGGTTTCGGATAAAGGAAGAAGATCGGCTGTGAATCATACGGCACTTTAAAGGAATATTCCTTATACCACCCCGTTTTGCGAAATTGGATTTCCGCCGAAACTGAGCTTTCCTTATCAGATTTAACCGTATTTTTTGAACCATTATCCGCAAAACTATTACTAAATTTGTTTGAATTGGGACTTTTACTCTCGACTCCCGACTCCCGACTCCCGACTCCATCGCTGATTTTACGATTGGGATTGACAAAAGCCACCAGCATCGTCCAGTTGTAAAGCGATTGGTCAAGTTTGACTCCATTGACGGCTTCATCCAGGAGTTTGACTTTGATGACATCGCCTTGCTGGACTCGGGGAACTTGTGAAAGTGAAAGTGGCTGTTTTCCCTCCCGGGTTACTGTCATTTCAAAACGGGCGATCTCCTGACGAAAAGCCGTCGAGTTTCGCAGATAGTTATTGTTATTAGGTTGGAACTGAGCCGAATATTGGGGCTGCATGGGCTGCTGGGCGAATCCCGGGAGAATTTGCAAACAAATCAGCAAGAAAAGTAAAACCAATAAATTCGTCTTAGCCGCAATAACCGAAATCACTGAAATCACTGAAATCACTGAATGACTGATTAGTTCCGACTTCTTCCAACTCTGGTTAGTAACGCTTGTAATTTTACCCGTTGCTTTCATTTCGCTTTTCCTCCTGCTTAAATTGAAATTCAAAATCTAAATATTTTGTCTTTTGCCTCAAAAAGTTTGACTCTAAACCTCTTATCTTTCATACTTTATCCACCGTATTGGATATATTTTCGGACAGACACAACCCAAGAGGAATATTTCTCCTCTAATTATATTAAGTCCGGAAAATGGTCATTCTGACTTTTTGAAATGAATTTTTTCTTAATTATTTTCAAAAAGAGGCGGAGTTTTATCACGAATTAGGTATCTAAACTCTGACATATTTCGGTTTAGGGAACTTTTCCGAATTCCCGGAGTCTAATTGACTAACGACAATTTTAAATTAATAATATCTGCATAAATAAGATAGTGTTTTATTTATGCAACAAGCAGAGTTGTGTTAAATGGTTAATGTTTGATGAGATGAGGCTTCTCTAAAGGCTTTATTATTCGATCAACCTCTGCTTAACTCTACCCCCCGGAGTTTTTTGAAGGAGTGTTTACTCCTTTATTTACGAACAGAATCTTAAATTCTGTTGTTCTTTGAAACCAAACCAATGAGGCTTTTCGCTTTGTTCAAAGCTGAAAGGTATCAATTTATCTTTGAAATCACTCAATATGAAAACGGAAAAAACACCTGTTACTGCCACGCAGGAAAAGTATTTTCGGAACACTTTTCCACTGATTCACCTAATTGTTTCGCAAAAGCTAACCGCTTTATATACAGAATATGGGGAGGATATTAAACAAAAAGTAGTTTTAAGTTTATGGAAATGGAAACTAAAACGCCCTGAAAAAGAATTATCGGAAGAAGAATGGCTTAAACTGAGCAATACTTCGACCACCAATGAAATCAAACGGTTTTACTCGACTCAAATGAGCCAAACCGTTTCACTCTCGGACATTTCTGAAAATGTCCCTTCGGATAATTTTCCCGATTCATTACTGACCAATCCGCCAACCGGGAATACTAACACGGAAGTTCGTTCGTTGCTGTTGGAAATGTGGAAAGCTGTCAAAAAACAAAGTCTGAGGGAGAAAGCCGCCCTTTTGCTGCCAAACCGAAAGATCATCAATTATTTCTATTACCACCGCTGTTGTGATATAACAGAGTTAGCCGGAGCTTTGGAATTAAACCCCGACGAGTTTAAACTGCTCTATCATTCGCTTCCGCTTTCGGATACTGAGATCGGACTCTGGTTGGGCAAGAAGCTGAATCAGGAAATTAAAGCCGATCAGATTCATAAAGCCCGACACCGAATGAGAGGCAAACTCCAGCCTTTCAAACTAACCGGATAAAGGAAAACAAAAGATGAGCGAACATTTGTCGCCGAAACAAATAAAACTGTTTCTCCGGGACGAGCTGACCGCCGATGAAGCGGGAACAGTTCTTTTACATCTGGAAAATTGCGAACAATGTCATCACCTCCTGCCGGAACCGACCCGGGAAGAGGTTCTGGGGCTTTTTTTCGCGGAAGAGAGTCAAGTTCCGGCGGATCATTTGGAGGAATTCAACGAGTCAGCCGGAGTTTCGACTGAGACCCCGACCAATCTCAAACCGGGAATCTTGAGCCGTTTGAAAAGATGGATCAGTAAGAGCAAACATCATTTTCAGAGTTAGCGGAAAGTTAGAAAAAATGAGATAGAGAAAAGTCTAAATTAAAAACTAAAGCTAAAAAAGGAAAAGAAAAAAGCTCAATAAAATCAGCCCAAATAAAAGCATCCGTTAGTGAAATGAAACTTACCCAAAGTTTTATCCACTGACGGATTTTTTTGTTGGCAAATTTAACTAGCCAAGCCAAAAGCGGAAATATCCCGACCAAGCACTTAACCGTCCGCCTAAATCACCAATTAGTTTCAAACACAAAAAAGGAAAAAAGGAAAGTTAACTCAAAAATGATCAGGCATTCGTTAAAAAAAACCAAAAAACCTCCGAAATAATCAAACTAGTTGAAAAAAAATAGACAAAAGTTAGAAAAAGGCTAAAAAAAACATTCTCCGCTAAACCCAATTCTCTCAACTATTTCCCGTCATCTATCAAAAATTAAACCCAAAAAAGTGAATTTTTTTTCATTCTAAAAAGTCAGAACCGGCATTTTCCCGACTTAATAGATATAGAGGGTAAATTTTTTATTAGTCGGGAGAGATTATGAAAGAAGAATCAAAAGTAAAGATTTGGAACAAACTGTCAGTCAAACAAAAACTTTTCAGTGTGGGCTTAATGTCGCTCTTAACCATTGGAGCGTTGGGAGCGATGAATGAATATTCGGGGAATAAAAATGGAATCTTTTCAAGTGTGGCAGAAAAAGTGGGGTTGAAGTCAAAAGAAACTACTACTACCGAAGCCATTCAGCCGGTTCAAACGGGAACTCCGCAACTTTCCAAAGAATATGTTTATGCGGGTTCGCGGATGTTAGCGACCGAAGATTACGGGATTGCTCCGGCTAATCCGACTCCAACGCCATAAAAGGATAAAGGATGAAGGATAAAAATATTAAGACAGAAGGTAAAAGTAAGGGGCAAAACACCAATTCAATAGTTTTGATGGGGAGAAGGAATAGTTATGAGAAAAGAAATCACCAATCGGTTCGGGTTTAGTAATTTTAGTTTTGTATTTTCATTTATCTGGGTAATAAGTTTGATCTTATTGGGTGCGATCAATGGATTGGCGCAAAATGCCAGAAACACCAGTTACAGTCCTGATAAGACTTTGAAAAGTAATGCCCGGATTAATCCTTCAACTCACGCGGTTGAACTTTCGATTCCGATTTCGGGTTATCAAGGCAGAGCCGGCAACGGTTTGCCGGTAACCTTTGATTATTCCTCCAAGGTCTGGGAAATTACCCCCTCCTCAATGTCCTGGACAACTCCTTTAGGAACACATATGCAGGATGCCTATCCTAAATATGCAATGCGGACGGCAGGCGGCTGGACTTCTAATCTGACCCCGCCCCGAATTGATTACAAATTTGATGCGTATGAAGGTAACTATCAGGGAATTGGTGACAATGGCGGTTATGAAGGGCAGATCTGGACAATGCCGACCATGCCCGATCCTGAAGCCGAAGCTCACGACCTCTTTTACATCAAGCGGTTGCACGTCCAGATGCCTGACGGTTCAACTCACGAATTTCGCCAAAACGATGCTATCAATTTCTGCGGCTACACCACCAATGGCGGCTGTTCATCCTTTGATTTCAATGGGACTTATTATTCGGTTGACGGGTCAAAAATGCGCCTGGAAGTCGGAACTTCTGCCAGTACCCTTTATTTACCTGACGGCAGCCGTTATCTCTTTGGACAAAATTCAGGCTATATCGGACATTTGGCAAATGCTTTTGTTGACCGGAACGGCAATAAAATGACTTTTAACTCTACCAATCGGCAATGGACAGATACGATGGGCAGAGTCATCACCGACCCGATGCCTTATAACTGGTCAAGCACTCCCAATCAAACGGTTGGCGATACAACCGCCAGTTTCCCCGGCTTTAACGGTAGCAGTATGAACGTGACGATGAGTTGGCGGTATCTGAAGGATCCTAATAATGGAGAAAGCGGACTCAACAACCCAAGTCTAACCCTGGGATTTTTGAGCAATATTTATTGTAATGGAAGTGCCTCCTCAATTATCAATGATGTTTATTTGTTCGGCGGTGGCGGCTCGGGCGTGCGGGTTTGCTCATTAGTCACCCAAGCCTCAAATCAGCGATTCAATCCAATTGTTTTAACCAAGATCACTTTACCAAACGGACAAAGTTATCAGTTCAAATATAATATTTACGGCGAGATCGAAAAGATCACCTATCCAAGCGGCGGTTATGAGCGATTTGTTTATGCCCAGATCAAACCCGTTCAGGGAACGAGTCCGCAATCATATGACCAAGCCAATCGCGGGGTTTCTGCCCGTTACATCAGCCCGTCTGGAAGCGGCAATGATGAGATTCAATGGAGTTACAGCGCACCTGCTTCAATTCCGGTCAATAATAATCCCTACACGGTGACCACGACTGCGCCGGATGGAACGAGAACCGAACAGGTTTTATGGAGCGAAGATGGAGCACAGTCTCCATATGGATACGGCGCACTCCGAAGCGGGATGCCGATGGAAGAGAGAGTTTATTCGTCAACCAATCAATTGATGAAGCGCACCTTAACCTCTTACATTGAAACGACCGGAACGACCGGACAATCCAACAATATTCCGGCAACCCGTGATCTGCGCCCATCCAAACAGGTTTCGATCACCTTTGAACCCGGTGCAGCTTCGGCTTTAGCCGCGATGTCGGAAACTATTTATGACTCGAATGCGGATGTTGCGTATTTTGCCCCGATGAATCCGAAACAGCAGAAATCATATCATTACATTTCATTAGGTCTTTCGACGGCGCAAACCGCGACGATTGATACAATTGCGGCGATGTTTGGAACCGGACAATTAGCCAATACCAGTGAAACCGATTTTATTTACGATGCCAACTATAAAGCCCGCAATATCACGGGCTTAGCTTCAGCCGCCAGAGTTAAAGACCCGGCAGGAAATATCGTTTCCCAATCACAAATTTATTATGATGAAGGTTCGTATCCGATCATCAGTCAAGGTTCAACCACCGGGTGGGAAGACCCGGGCACTAATTATCGGGGGAATCCGACCACGGTGGCTAGTTGGCTCAACACCAATAACAGTTGGATCGCCACTCATTCGCAATATGACAACTTTGGGAATGTTCTGAAAACCTGGGATGCGCGGGGCAATCTAAGCGAGATGGAATATGCTTCGGGGTATTACTTTGCCTATCCGACCAAAACCAAATCACCGATTCCCGATCCATCAGGAAACAATGGTTCAGCATCATTATTTGAAACAAATATGACCTACGATTTGGTGTCAGGGTTGCTGTCAACGGCAACCGATGCCAACGGACAAGTGACACAGATGCAATATAATGATTCAATGTTGCGTCTGACACGAGTTATTCCGCCAAACGGAGGAGCGATTTCGGAGATGGTCTACAATGACACGCCGGGCAATATTTGGGTGAAAACTAGAAGTCAGATTGATGGAACAAATTGGAAAGAAGCTATTACCTATGCTGATAACTTGGGTAGAATCGTCAAAACGCAAAGTATTGATGCTCAGGGAGATGTGTTCAGTGAAACGGTTTATGACCAGATGGGGAGAGCCTTTGCCGTTTCAAATCCCTATCGAACCGGAGAAACCAAATACTGGACAAACACTAACTTTGATACGGCGGGTAGAATAAAAGAAGTCGTCACGCCTGACGGGGCGAAAGTTCAGACTAGCTATGATCTTTCAGCTAGTGGATTGTTGGGAACAGTTGTGTTGGTGACGGATCAAGCCGGAAAGCAAAGACGTTCAATTACAAATGCTTTAGGACAATTGATGAGAGTGGATGAGCCTGATGACAATGGAAATCTGGGAAGTTTGGCAAGCCCTGTTCAACCGACGAATTATCAATACACCACGATTGGCAAAATGGTCAAAGTTACTCAAGGAGTTCAATCAAGATTCTTCCTTTATGATTCTTTGGGCAGACTCTTAAGAGTTCGTCAGCCTGAGCAGATTCCAAACAGCAATCTTAATTTGACAGATTCTGAGACTGGCAATTCAAACTGGACGGCGGGTTTTAGCTATGACGCAAACGGTAATTTGTTGACTGCTTTGGATTCCAAAAATGTCAATATTACTAGCACTTACGACAATTTGAATCGTGCCTTGAATCGCACTTATTCGGATGGAACTCCAGCAGTTAATTACAGTTATGACAATCCGAACATTCAATATTCAAAAGGACACTTAACCCAGATTTCCAACGCGATTTCAACTTCGCAAGTGTTGGCATTAGACAATATGGGTAGAACTTTAGCATCAAGACAAATCACAGATGGGATAAATTACGACTCATCTTATCTTTATAACTTGTTAGGGGCAGTAATTGAAGAAACCTATCCAAGTAGCAGAAAAGTAAAAAATACCTTTGACTCTGATGGCGATTTATCAAAAATTGAAACTCTGGTTGGAGGCGGTTCTTGTCAGGTCAGAGCGCAAAATTTAAGTTATACCTCAAGCGGAGTATTGGAAAAACTGCAAATTGGCAATGGTTTGTGGGAAACCGCTCAACTAAATTCCCGCTTGCAAGTGACCCAATTGGGACTCGGAACATCTCCAACCGATACCAGCATTTGGAAACTCAACTACGATTTTGGAAACGCAAATAACAATGATGGCAATATTAAGGGACAAACCCTGGCAACCCCAGGTGGAACATTTGTTCAAACCTATCAATATGACTCTTTGGATAGATTAAAACAGGCGCAGGAAACAAGCGGCGGAAATCAAACTTGGGTGCAAAACTTTAGTTATGACCGTTATGGGAATCGGATTGGACAAAACCAAACTATCAACGGGCAAACCACAGTTGGAACTCCAACGGTTGATGTCAACACCAATCGTTTTAATGCTGGACAAGGCTATCTTTATGATTTTGCCGGAAATGTGATTCAAGACCCGCAAAACAAACAATATATTTTCAACGGTGACAACAAACAAGTTGAAGTTAAAGATTCCTCAAATCAAATCATCGGACAGTATTTTTATGATGGTGACGGAAAACGCATCAAAAAAATTACGAACACAGAAACCACAATATTTGTTTATTCGGGCGGAAAACTCGTTGCCGAATATACGGCAAATAATGCAACTCCAACTACCCCGACAACTCAATATTTGGGAACGGATATGTTAGAAAGTCCGCGAATCATTACCGACCAAAATGCAAACATAGTTTCAAGACGCGATTTTATGCCATTTGGGGAAGATATTCCAAATTTTGGAGCAAGAACTCAAGCTAATGGATATAAGCCTGACAATATGCGTCAGAAGTTCACCGGATATCAAAAGGATAATGAAACAGGCTTGGATTTTGCTGAAGCGAGGTATTACAATGATTCTGTAGGAAGATTTACGGCGGTTGATCCGTTGTTGGCAAGTGGAAAATCTGTGAATCCACAGACTTTTAATCGGTATGTTTACTCTATGAATAGACCATTAACTCATACTGACCCAACTGGAATGCAATCAGGTAAGGTAAAGGAAGATGTAATTAAAGTTGAAACTCAACTCAGCAAACAAGCACCGAAAGTTACAAAAGTTGATGTAACTGATTCAAACGGTAAAAAGTTAAGGGACGATTTGTATATCGGGGATACATTTACTATTAATTATACTTATCGAATAAATAAACCTGAAAATGGCGAAGATCCAACAAAGGCAAGTAGAATAGAAGGCATAGATAGAGATCGGACAACGAAATTTGAAAATGGGCAAGCTCTAATAAATGAAACAGATAGTAAATCTGATAAACCATCTTTTGCAGATATTGGTGGGGCAAAACAAGTAGGCGATTCGGATTCCAAAATTGTTGGTGAAAAGAATGACGAAGTTGAAGTTACAGTCTCACAAACTTTTGAGGTCACCGGAAGAAAGGATGGTTCGCCGGGCGGCTCTAATCAAATCAACTTCCAAATTGTTGTAACCGATCCAAGAGCTCCTTTGACGGAAAATGGAAATACATCTATTGCTTCAGGGGCAAAGCCACCACCAAATCCTAATGGTGCCCAAAGTAATAATTCATCACCACGTAATCCAGCAATTTGGACTACTCGTCAATCTGATCCTAGACCAGGAGTTACAATAGCTGATAAAAATTTTAGCATCGGTTATAGAAATAGGAGAAGACAGGCTAATGAGAGGGAAGAATAATTTCTAAAATTTTTACAGTTTTTAAGGAGAGAATATGAAAATGAAGCTATTGATGATAGTTATCCTAGTTTGTTTTGGACAAGTGGCGGTAATTTGGGGACAGACAAAGCCTAAAAGTTTTTATGTTAAGTATATTACTCTGGAAACAGACCCAAACCCCAGATTTGTATGGGATTATGCAAATAAAATAATTTCTTTTGGTAGAGAAAGTAATAATAAAGAAGCCGCTTGCCTAAAAAAAGAACTCATGAAAACTGGGCTTTTTAGCAAGATTGAATACAAATTTGCAAAGCTAAAGGATTCCGATGATTACGAATTCCACCTCACAATCAACTATAAATCCCCCAATCCCGTTTATAAGGTAAGTAAGATAGAACTCAGTAGTTTTAAAGAAGTTAATAACTCCAATTTCAAAATTTTTTTAGCTTCGGAAAATTTGATTGGAAAGTCACTTTCTTTGAAAACAGGCTATGTAGATTTTGAAGATAAAATAATTGAATCTGTTAAAAAGAGTATCATTGACGAAACTAAACGTGAGGAATTCAAATTACCTTGGCTAATCTTTAAACTAAATAAAAAAAATGAGTTAGAAGTAATCGTTGCGCCTGATTTTAATGGTTGCAAAAACCTGACAAAGTAGTTTATTTGAAAATTAAAATAGTCAAGCCAGAAAACAAAGGCGTTCAATTACAAATGGAATCGGGCAACTTATCAGAGTTGATGAGCCGAATAATGACGGAAGTTTGAGGGTATCAGAAATTGTGTGTAAATCGAAATTTATAAAATAAGGAGATTTACACACAATTTCGAAGAACGTCTCGTAAAATAGAGTTGAATTCTATTTTATTTGAGGATGTTCTTTTATGAAGCAAAAGAAATTTGTCCGACCTGATGTTCACAAAGAAACTATCGCCATCGTCGTCATTTATGAAGATGGACAAACTTTAATCCAATCGATCATTGCTACCAAATCGGAAACCATTACCAATTTTCTGAAAGGATTAAGCAGAGACATCCATCTGACTTTTGAAATCGGCACTCAGGCAGTTTGGCTTTACGGTCAAGTTAAACCTTTGGTCGAATAGGTCTTGTTTTCAATCCACGTCATAATAAACTGTTAATGATTGGTAACAAAGCTGATTTGATTGATGCCGAAAAACTGGCTCAACTTTTGCGGCTCGGGTCACTCAAAGAAGTTTGGCAGCCTTCCGCTCGTTAAATTCACTTACAAGAATTAGTCAGAACTCATGAAAATTTGATTTCCGACTGCATTGGGTAAGTTTCCACAATCGAACAATTGTAATGCCTTAACTAAATCACCAATTAGTTTCAAACACAAAAAAGGAAAAAAGGAAAGTTAACTCAAAAATGATCAGGCATTCGTTAAAAAAAACCAAAAAACCTCCGAAATAATCAAACTAGTTGAAAAAAAATAGACAAAAGTTAGAAAAAGGCTAAAAAAAACATTCTCCGCTAAACCCAATTCTCTCAACTATTTCCCGTCATCTATCAAAAATTAAACCCAAAAAAGTGAATTTTTTTTCATTCTAAAAAGTCAGAACCGGCATTTTCCCGACTTAATAGATATAGAGGGTAAATTTTTTATTAGTCGGGAGAGATTATGAAAGAAGAATCAAAAGTAAAGATTTGGAACAAACTGTCAGTCAAACAAAAACTTTTCAGTGTGGGCTTAATGTCGCTCTTAACCATTGGAGCGTTGGGAGCGATGAATGAATATTCGGGGAATAAAAATGGAATCTTTTCAAGTGTGGCAGAAAAAGTGGGGTTGAAGTCAAAAGAAACTACTACTACCGAAGCCATTCAGCCGGTTCAAACGGGAACTCCGCAACTTTCCAAAGAATATGTTTATGCGGGTTCGCGGATGTTAGCGACCGAAGATTACGGGATTGCTCCGGCTAATCCGACTCCAACGCCATAAAAGGATAAAGGATGAAGGATAAAAATATTAAGACAGAAGGTAAAAGTAAGGGGCAAAACACCAATTCAATAGTTTTGATGGGGAGAAGGAATAGTTATGAGAAAAGAAATCACCAATCGGTTCGGGTTTAGTAATTTTAGTTTTGTATTTTCATTTATCTGGGTAATAAGTTTGATCTTATTGGGTGCGATCAATGGATTGGCGCAAAATGCCAGAAACACCAGTTACAGTCCTGATAAGACTTTGAAAAGTAATGCCCGGATTAATCCTTCAACTCACGCGGTTGAACTTTCGATTCCGATTTCGGGTTATCAAGGCAGAGCCGGCAACGGTTTGCCGGTAACCTTTGATTATTCCTCCAAGGTCTGGGAAATTACCCCCTCCTCAATGTCCTGGACAACTCCTTTAGGAACACATATGCAGGATGCCTATCCTAAATATGCAATGCGGACGGCAGGCGGCTGGACTTCTAATCTGACCCCGCCCCGAATTGATTACAAATTTGATGCGTATGAAGGTAACTATCAGGGAATTGGTGACAATGGCGGTTATGAAGGGCAGATCTGGACAATGCCGACCATGCCCGATCCTGAAGCCGAAGCTCACGACCTCTTTTACATCAAGCGGTTGCACGTCCAGATGCCTGACGGTTCAACTCACGAATTTCGCCAAAACGATGCTATCAATTTCTGCGGCTACACCACCAATGGCGGCTGTTCATCCTTTGATTTCAATGGGACTTATTATTCGGTTGACGGGTCAAAAATGCGCCTGGAAGTCGGAACTTCTGCCAGTACCCTTTATTTACCTGACGGCAGCCGTTATCTCTTTGGACAAAATTCAGGCTATATCGGACATTTGGCAAATGCTTTTGTTGACCGGAACGGCAATAAAATGACTTTTAACTCTACCAATCGGCAATGGACAGATACGATGGGCAGAGTCATCACCGACCCGATGCCTTATAACTGGTCAAGCACTCCCAATCAAACGGTTGGCGATACAACCGCCAGTTTCCCCGGCTTTAACGGTAGCAGTATGAACGTGACGATGAGTTGGCGGTATCTGAAGGATCCTAATAATGGAGAAAGCGGACTCAACAACCCAAGTCTAACCCTGGGATTTTTGAGCAATATTTATTGTAATGGAAGTGCCTCCTCAATTATCAATGATGTTTATTTGTTCGGCGGTGGCGGCTCGGGCGTGCGGGTTTGCTCATTAGTCACCCAAGCCTCAAATCAGCGATTCAATCCAATTGTTTTAACCAAGATCACTTTACCAAACGGACAAAGTTATCAGTTCAAATATAATATTTACGGCGAGATCGAAAAGATCACCTATCCAAGCGGCGGTTATGAGCGATTTGTTTATGCCCAGATCAAACCCGTTCAGGGAACGAGTCCGCAATCATATGACCAAGCCAATCGCGGGGTTTCTGCCCGTTACATCAGCCCGTCTGGAAGCGGCAATGATGAGATTCAATGGAGTTACAGCGCACCTGCTTCAATTCCGGTCAATAATAATCCCTACACGGTGACCACGACTGCGCCGGATGGAACGAGAACCGAACAGGTTTTATGGAGCGAAGATGGAGCACAGTCTCCATATGGATACGGCGCACTCCGAAGCGGGATGCCGATGGAAGAGAGAGTTTATTCGTCAACCAATCAATTGATGAAGCGCACCTTAACCTCTTACATTGAAACGACCGGAACGACCGGACAATCCAACAATATTCCGGCAACCCGTGATCTGCGCCCATCCAAACAGGTTTCGATCACCTTTGAACCCGGTGCAGCTTCGGCTTTAGCCGCGATGTCGGAAACTATTTATGACTCGAATGCGGATGTTGCGTATTTTGCCCCGATGAATCCGAAACAGCAGAAATCATATCATTACATTTCATTAGGTCTTTCGACGGCGCAAACCGCGACGATTGATACAATTGCGGCGATGTTTGGAACCGGACAATTAGCCAATACCAGTGAAACCGATTTTATTTACGATGCCAACTATAAAGCCCGCAATATCACGGGCTTAGCTTCAGCCGCCAGAGTTAAAGACCCGGCAGGAAATATCGTTTCCCAATCACAAATTTATTATGATGAAGGTTCGTATCCGATCATCAGTCAAGGTTCAACCACCGGGTGGGAAGACCCGGGCACTAATTATCGGGGGAATCCGACCACGGTGGCTAGTTGGCTCAACACCAATAACAGTTGGATCGCCACTCATTCGCAATATGACAACTTTGGGAATGTTCTGAAAACCTGGGATGCGCGGGGCAATCTAAGCGAGATGGAATATGCTTCGGGGTATTACTTTGCCTATCCGACCAAAACCAAATCACCGATTCCCGATCCATCAGGAAACAATGGTTCAGCATCATTATTTGAAACAAATATGACCTACGATTTGGTGTCAGGGTTGCTGTCAACGGCAACCGATGCCAACGGACAAGTGACACAGATGCAATATAATGATTCAATGTTGCGTCTGACACGAGTTATTCCGCCAAACGGAGGAGCGATTTCGGAGATGGTCTACAATGACACGCCGGGCAATATTTGGGTGAAAACTAGAAGTCAGATTGATGGAACAAATTGGAAAGAAGCTATTACCTATGCTGATAACTTGGGTAGAATCGTCAAAACGCAAAGTATTGATGCTCAGGGAGATGTGTTCAGTGAAACGGTTTATGACAATATGGGACGGGCTTATTTGAGTTCAAACCCATATCGGGCGGGAGAAACGAAATATTGGACACAAACTAACTTTGATGTAGCTGGCAGAGCTAAAGAAACTGTTACACCTGACGGGGCAAAAGTAACTATTGATTATGGTCAATCACTCAGCGGGAAAATCGGAACACTCCGCACTATTACCGATCAGGCAGGCAGAAAACGAAGCGGAATTGTTGATGCACTTGGAAGAATGATTCGGGTGATTGAAGACCCGAACGGGCAAAATTTGGCTACCGATTATGTTTTTGACACGATGGGCAATTTGCATCAAACCATCCAAGGTGAGCAGAATCGCTACTTTTTGTATGATTCACTTGGTCGTCTGCTTCGTGCCAAACAACCCGAACAGGATGCTACTTCTACTTTGGCAATGAGTGACCCGATTACCGGAAATTCAGCTTGGTCGGTTGGTTACACTTATGACAATGCGGGAAATATTACCTCGACAATGGATGCTCGTGGAGTTACTATCACGGGAACTTACGATAATTTCAATCGTTTGGTAACGCGGGATTATTCGGATACTACCCCTGATGCTTTCTTCAAATATGATGGCGCAGGGGCAAATATTCCATATTCCAAAGGTAAAACTACCGAAGTTAATACGGTTAGCGGAGGTGTTACTGTTTCAAGTTCAAAATACACCTCGTTTGATAATTTCGGCAGAATCAAAAGCAGTCAACAAATTACCGATGGACAAACCTACAATTTTGCCGATTATTCCTACAATTTAGCGGGTCAGTTAGTTTCGCAAACTTATCCATCAGGGAGAACTGTGTCTAACCAATACGGAACGGACGGAGCCTTGACTCAAGTTAACGGAACTTTCCAAGGAAATAACAAAACCTATACAGGCAATATCTCTTATACCAGTGCCGGGGCAGTTGCTGCAATGCAGCTTGGGAATGGACGTTGGGAAACAGCCCAATTTAATACCAGATTGCAGGTTACTCAAATCGGACTTGGAACAGCCTCCAATAATCAGGATATTTTGAAACTTAACTATGATTACGGCTCAACCGACAACAATGGAGCCATGAAGTCTCAGCAAATCACTGTGACGGGACAATTCACGGCTTATCAAACATATGATTATGACAGTTTTAACAGATTGCAATCATCGCAAGAAGTAATTAATAATCAACAAACCTGGAAGCAAACCTTCCAATATGACCGTTATGGCAATCGCAAGTTTGATGCAAATCAAACGACAACTCTGGGCGGATGTCCGACCAATGTTTGTAATCCTGATATTTCAACTTCCACTAACCGTGTCACTGGTTCAAGTTATGACCAAGCCGGAAATGTCACCCAGGATGCGGAAAATAGACTTTTTTTCTACGATGCCGAAAACCGTCAGAAAGAAGTGCGAAATGCTTCAAACCAAGTAGTCGGGCAATATATCTATGATGGCGAAGGACATCGGGTGCAAAAATTGGCAACGCAAGAAAATACTATCTTTGTTTATGATGCTTTTGGTAAAATGACATCTGAATACACAGTTAGTGCATCAAATAGTCAAACACCGCAGACTAGTTATTTGACAGAAGATAATTTAGGCAGTCCGCGAGTGATCACTGACCAATCAGGAAATGTTGTTTCACGTCACGATTATATGGCATTTGGCGAAGAAATAGCCCGTGCTAATTATGGAGCAGATTCAAACAGAGATAAATATACAGGCTACGAAAGAGATGTAGAATCAAATCTGGATTATGCTCAGGCGAGATATTACAACTCCCGCAATGGCAGATTTACCAGTGTTGACCCGTTGACGGCGAGTGCAACTGTCAGAAATCCGCAGACGTTTAATCGGTATAGTTATGGATTGAATAGTCCATATAAATTTACCGACCCGTTGGGATTGAGTGCTTCTGATTCAAACGATACACCAATTGCATTTGGTTCTGATGGGTATGAAAAACAATTCAACAAAATCATTAATGGCAAAAACGCTAAAGCCCTTTTACAATTCCATATTGAAAATCAAACTGCTTTGGGAATGTGGATTTTAAATCACCAAGACCAGAGTCAACAAACTCAACAGCAAGGCAATGCTCCTGAACAAAATAATCAGCAAACCCAAGAAATAGCACCGGATAAAGGATATTTTATTCGTTACGACATAGGTAAGGAAGTTGATTTTGAAGGCGAAACTCCAGTTTCTGGAAGTCAGGGTGGTGTCCCTAATCAACCACTTTATGGATCTGTCAGAAATAATAGAATTTGGGTATATAAGGATGGAGAGTTAGTTACATCTAGTAATGTTACTATTGAAGAACAAGTTACTAATATTTCAGTTACAATTACTGTCGGAGGAAAAAGGACAAAAGCTACTCCAGAAATTATTAATGAACTTAAAAGTGGGTCTCTTGACACAAATAATCAACGAAACCCCGTTTATGATAAAAAAACAGGACTGAGACCTATTGATAGGCAAGGTCTTTTTGCAAGAGACAGTGACGATTATAATTTATATAAGTTAATAAAACTCACAAGTGTTGATAAGGTTAGGTTTATAGTTAGAGAAGGAGACAAAATAGTTGCAACCAGAACGATAATAAGCACTAAAACAGTCAATAGTGTAGTTATTCGCGTTGGTCCAAATCGACAATTCTAATGATTTGTAAAATTAGAATTTGTTTTCCCTTGAATTTAAAAGTAAAACTAGGGTTAGTATTTTTGGAGGAAAATGATGTTTTCAAAATCATTTATGTATGTTGTATTTTTATTTATTATTATTCTTTTTAGTAATATTAATTTTGCTCAAGAATCTTCCAATATTCTTGCAACGCAAATTCAGTTAACTAAAATTGAAGGAGAAAGTATAAGTGCTATTTTAGCTAAAATTGCTTTGACTTATAATATTCCAATTAGTTTTCAATCGAGATTGAATTACGAATCAAGAAGGTATGCAAAAAAGAAAATAAAAATACCAAGGAAAGATAGTTTAAGACAAATTTTGAATGAATTGGTAAAAACTGACCCTGATTATACTTGGGAAGAATCAAATGGAATAATAAGATTCTTTCCTAAATTCAAGGAAGATTTGATTATTTCCGAATTGCTTGAAACATCAATTAAAAAAATTGTTTTGGATGAAAATCCATCAAAAATGTATATAGGCGATTTAATTTTCAAAACTCCTGAAATAAAAAACAAACTTTTATCTAATGGAATTACAAAAATTCAATTCTATTATGCAACAGAGTTATTCAATGAAAGCCTTTGGTTAAAAAAGACTGCATATCAGTTTGAAAATACCAAGGTGATTGAAATTTTGAATAGAATAATAAAAGAAAGTTCAAAGAAATTTTGGATTATCTCTAGGTGGGGAGCGCATAATGAATTTATTACACTAATTGTAAAATAAAAGAGCCTGTAAAACAGGCAGTTACATGTGCGGATCATAGACATCATTTCAACTATATGATGAACTATGAGGCACAAAATTAAAGCCCGTTTAGAATAGTTTAAACTCTATCAGGAAACAAGAAATGCTGGTCTTGTCTGTCGTCGCTGTGGCATTTCCAGACCTACCTTGAGAAAATGGTGGCGACGCTTTCAAATCCGTGGACAAGATGGTTTGGTTGAATTAAGCCGTCGCCCTAAAACTTCTCCAAATAGGAAAATCTTTGAAAAAGAAACTAAATGGATTGCCTAGCTTCGGAAGCGGCAGCTTGGCTCGCGCCGCATTCAAAGTGAACTTTTGAGAAATTGAGGTTGAGGGAGGAAAAGAACAGAAAGCGACGCTGCGCGTATAATACTTTTTATACGTTGAGTTTTTAAACACTTTTCTCCAAAAACAGGTAAAAAAGATCATTTTTCTATCAAAAAACTGCTCGTATAATAAAAATCTGTTTGAAATGTTGATTTTAAGAGAGATTTTCAATATCAAACCTAACTCTAATTTAAACATAGGTTTATAAGTAATTCGTTGCTTTATTATACAATGAGCGTCGTTTTTTGTTCCGAAAACCCCTTAACCCCAAGTGATGCAAACAGAAAGAAATACACGGGTTACGAGAGAGACATTGAATCAAATCTCGACTATGCCCAAGCCAGATATTACAACTCAAGTCACGGAAGATTTACAAGTGTTGACCCATTGACGGCGAGTGCCTCAATTAAGAACCCACAAACTTTTAATCGGTATAGTTATGGACTGAATAGTCCTTACAAATTTACTGACCCCTTGGGTTTGAAGGCAGCGACCCCTGAAGAAATAGAAAAATGGAGATGGTCAACATTTTGGTCAGCAGTATATGGGATTGATGGGAATTATGATAAAGAAGGAAAAGCACAACAGCAAACTAATCAACAGAATAATCAACGCGGAAATGCTCCTGACCAATCCAATCAACAACGCCAAATACCAACATCCTTGAAAGTTGTTAGTGCTGTGGTTATGGATAATTCTGTTGTTCCAGATTCTTATAAAACATCTACTGATGTCAATATTTGGATTAAGATTGTTTATCAAGTCTATGACCAAAATGGTAAACCCATTAGAAACAGCAAATTTATTCCTGTTGAAAGCGTGGGGGCTGGAGATGGTTCTTATTCAACTGAACAAGGGGCTTATGGGGAAATAACAGCTCCCCCGGAAGCAAAAGAAAATAAAGACGATAAGGATACTGTTGGTGGAACAAGGTCGGGAAATCCAATAAGAACAAATGCTAAAGGGGAATTTATTGACTCGCCAGTTGGTTTTTCAGGTCGTAGCAATATAGGTGCCCCAACAAAATATGGTAAGATTACCGAATACACAATAACTAAAACTCAAACTATTTATATCCGAGTTGGTAATAAAGACTACGAAGTTAGGGCTAATACATTTCAAACTACAATTTCCAAAGATAAAACGACCATTACTAATGGCAACGATATTTCACTTTGTCGAGGAACAGGTTGTCCTCGACACTGAAAATTTATGGAAAAATATTTTATATGGAGGGGTAAGTAAATATGAAAAAGTATTTTGTGTTTTTAATCTGGAGTTTCTTAATTCTATATTTTTGTAGCATTACATCTGCCCAAATATGTGATGAAGATTGTCAAATTAGGAGAGTAAGACACCGATTTTACGAAAGGGAAAATGGCTTTTCAACTAGCTTCAGTTTTAAGAAAATAGCATTAATGGGAGACTCTACAGCAGTAACTTTAAAGAAGATATTTTCTATTTCGGAAATGGTTGAAAAAAATAAATTAAGTATTTGTTTGGAAATGTTGAAAGACTCTTTTGCTTTTCCGTTGGATGTTCAGAGAAAAGTAGATCGAAAACCAAAGAACACTTTACTTCTTTTAGATGCCCTTAAAACCGAAACGAAAGATTCAGAAAATATTAAAATGATTGATGAAACACTGAAATATTTCAACGATTACCCTAAAAAGGTTAAAAAAGAATGAACATTTTGTTTATGAAATTCAAGATGAGTTGGTAAAGAAGATGCTAGGGCTTTATTTTGATTAAACTAAATAGCCAACACAATTATCTGACAAGTGATGGTTTAGGTAGCAATTCTTGATTTGGAATAACCTTGACCTGCTACCATAAAATTAGTCCAAGAGAAAGGCGAGAATCAAATAAAATAACTTTAGGAGATTCAAGCGATGAAAAAGAAAACTTATACCGACAAGCGGATCTTGGGAATTCTGCGTGGATATGACCAAATCGGAAAAATCATCAAAGAATACTTTAGGGAAAAAGATTAATTTGTGCGGATCATAGACATCATTTCAACTTGTGATGGTCAAGAAAAATAAAGAGAGTATCGAGATTGTAAAATGAATTGTGAAACTGTTCATTAAAAATTAACCTAAAATAATGAGGTAAAAATGAACAGAAAACAAGAAGAGAAGTTGAAACTTTTAGCCGGTGAACTAGTTCAGGATATAAAGACCGGCGAAGATTTAGAGTGCTTTGTCTGCTAAGTTAGTCAAATTAACCGTCGAAGCGGCACTTTCCGCTGAGTTGGAAAACCATCTTGGTTATCCGCGACATGCCACTATTGGACATCACAGCTGAAATAGCCGAAATGGAACTTCACCGAAGATTTTGAAAGGTAATCATGGCGAAGTAAACATTGAAACGCCACGAGATCGACTGGGAACATTTGAGCCGCAAATCGTCAAAAAAGGACAATCCCGGATGACCGGAATGAATAGACCTCTTGCGAAATTAAGTCTTAACAGCCTTTTTTTCAAAGTTGTAAATTGTAAAAGTTAAGACTTAATCTGACATTCCCGACTGATTGAGTGTTCACCCGGGTCTAATTTTACCTTAAGTTATCTTTGTTGACGCACTTTAATGAAATTATTTCAATGTATAATAAGAAGTTGCAGAATTTACTTCAAACCTTATTTGTAAATTCCGCAGACGGTTGGCAGTTAGGTTAAATTTTTTCTAAAATCAAATTTCGCAGAATACTCAGAGAGCGAAATTATTTCCCTATTCTTGACTTCATTCCCCTTTCCACTTACCCACAAAACCATTAAATTTCGCACTCTATTTAGAAAGGCGAAATCTCTCCGTTTAAATTTAAATGGAGAATTGTATTTAAAATGCCGAATATTTTTATCAAGGGTTTTAGTCAAAAAAAATTATAACAATTTAGTAACTAATTATCTGCCAACAGATGCGGACGGCTCATAGATAATGAGGAACCCTTGCCGATGTGTTCGGACTGAGATGGTCAAGTTGAAATAAACAAAAAACTTTCGATCTTTCCTCCATTTTTATTTTTCAATTCTGCTTCATCTTGACCCGGTGCAGTTATTTTTAATGTAATTTTAATTAAAATTGTGGAGGTTCAAAAAATTGCTTTAATTGAATGACTCAGTCGATATTTTTGCGTAGCTTAAAGATTCTTTTGGCAACCATTCTTATTTCCTCAACCGTGGAAGCCGGATTATTTTCAAGAAACTCCATTTCTTTCCGGCGTTTGGATGGTGACATCAACCCTTTATGTTGTATATTCTCCAACGACTTAACCAGCCGTTTAAGTTTACTCATCAATTCTTTTTTACTTTGTTGCTTCGCTTTATTCGCCTTCTTTTGATGCAATTTAATATAATTTTTAATCACTTTTTGGGAAAATGAGAACCTCAATAATCCGGTGGCTCTGACTTCCCGAATTGGCTGAATTTCATTCGATAAAACATTTTGGACAAATAAACCGATATTTTCCTTTGCCTGCTCGAGCATTGACAATACTTGAAAGGGTTTTATTTCGTCCTGTTTTTCTGCCCCCGGCTTCATTTGGTTTCTAATTTTGGAAAGGATATTATCTAACTGTTTTTCTTCAAAAAGTTTTAACCGCAACCCTAAAATAACCGGGTCATTAGTTGGTGAAATGACTCCAAATTCAAGTAATTGGGAAAAGGTTTGACGGTCAACTTCTAATATTTTCCGCATTTGCTGTTCGGAAATAAATTTGTCAGGGTATTGGCGAAGTTCTTCAATATCTTCTTGATGAAAATAGGGACGATAACACAATTCTTTTAGGTAAATCCTTGGGATAAGTCCTTTTTTTACAATCTCAAAAAGTTTATATTGGTCTAATTTAAGAATTTCCATAGTTTCTTCAAAGGTAAGCAAACAATTCCTTAAGGTTAAAAAATTCCCGGAAAATTCCGGCGACTCGGGGTTTGTCAAATACTTATCCAGAGTTAACAAGAGGAAAAATAAATCGTCGTTTTCACAAAAATAACGTAACCTATTAATAATTTCAGTCTTCGCTCCATTGTCGGAATTGAAAACTGAATTGAATAACGAGCCAATATTCTGCGGAAATTCATCAAACGATTGATAAACTTGTTTCAAATAATTGTAGATTATTTCGTTGGATTGGGCTTTGATATTTTTTCTATTTTGGAGTTCAGCTAAAATATCAGCCCAAAGGAAAATAAACTCCAAATAAGTTTCCAGTGATAATGAATTCAAGGGGTTAGAGATTGGTTGATCATTGGCTTTCGCCAAACCAAAACATTTCCAAATTTTCTGACAATATCTGGCTTCTTTTTCGGAAACTCGCTCGCCGGTATAAAATTGAAGGTCATACCCGCAAGGGCAAGTGCTTACTTTATTTCGATTCCAGCGAATCTTTTGGTGACATTTTGGACAAGCATCCACCAAAACAACGAGATGTATTGGACAAACATTGATTGAAATCAAATCCCAATAGTTTTTGTAATAATTCACCTCGCGTAAACAAGCCGGACAGAATCTTGAATAATCGTGGATTAAGAATTCGGAGGAAAATAAATCATTCGGAGCTAGTTGCTCTTTTGGTTGATTCGAGCTTTTCTTTGAAGTAGTTTTGCCAGTTAACTCATTGAATTTACTATATTTTAATGATGACCTGTAAAACACACTTGTTCCGTTATTTTTTAGATTTATTCGCCATCCCGCATTTTGCAGAATCCATTGCGGATTATCGTAGCCGTTAGCTTCGGAAAGCCTGATAATATAACCCATTAGACTTTCATCGTCATATTGAATTGGGGTGCGTAGTAATCTCATCTCCCATAAAACTCTTTCTAAACAATAAAATGTAGTGAAGTGTAATGTATTAAATTGACTCAATCAGTTCTTTCAATTTGCTTTTTTTACCCTTGATAACTGAAGGCATCCGGTCTGTCTCTTTTTTGGAAGTGGCGATGTCTTTCAAATTCAAGTTTTCAATTTCAACTAAAAAAGGATTCCTCCGTTGAGAGTCACGATGTGATAAACGTTCAGCATATGCCTTGCCTAAGACTTTGAGATTTAATGATTCCAAATCAGCTTCAATAGCAAAATAAGCAGCTCGCCGGATTAACTTCATTATGAAACCAACTACCCCTTCCGTTGCATAAAATATTCTGAAAGCCATTTCATTAGAGTTGAGATTGGAGCTTTTGACAAAGGGCAATCCTTCATCTAAATGGTTCAAAAATTTGAAGAAGATTGGTTCATTTTTAGTTTGAGTTTCTCGCGGTTTCCAAGCAAACGGCTCAATTTTCTCCCTCATCGAAAATCTTCGCTCCAATTGATCATTCGCCTTGAGAATCACGCTCGAATAGCCTAAGCCAAACAAGGCAAACGGACACCTAGAATCGTCAATCAGATTTTTGAGCCAATCTGCCGCTCCATAAAGAATTGCGTATGAATCACGATCAATAAATTGGTGAAATTCATCCAACAAAACCATTTCAACTTGACACTCGACCATCAATTTTTTAAGCCGGATTGTTTGTGTCGTGGTTGTTCCTTTTGTTGGATTCGGGTCACCCAAGGCATCCAACAATGAGGTAACCAAACTTTTTGGTGAAGCCGGAGCTGGAACTCTGCCTTTCAGAATTGGAACAATTATTCCTTCCGAAGTAATCCGGCGCGGAAATGCGGAGGCGAAAGAATTCATAATGGTGGTTTTACCTGCTCCGCGTTCCCCCGTTATCAAAATACATTCAGGTTCAGCAGAAATCTTTGAAAAATTTAGGCAATGGTTTAACTGTAACTTTGTATGGTTAAAATGGGGGTAACGAATTATCAATCTTTCAACCATCATATGTTTCTCTTCCTTCGTAAGCTGTCTAATCTCAGTGTCTAGCATTTAATATCCTCCTCTCAATCAATTGGCAAATCGTAACTTACCGACCAATTTTCGTTACTTTCATCATCTTCCTGACTACCTAAAAGATTACTAAAAGTTAAATCCAAGTTATCGTTGAAAGAATTCTCCGAATTAATCTCATTGGTAGCTTTTCCCCTTGTTTTTTTTGTAGAACGGGATGACTTTTGCTTACTTTTCAACTTTAATGGAATTATGCTGAAAGCCTCCAATGAAATACCCGAATCTTCATTGCTAACTTGATCATTGTCAATATTTAGGCTGATATTTGAAATATCGCTGAATGAATTATTTCGGTCGGAGAGAGTTGTTTTGTTTGTGGCAGATTCAGCGATATTGTTTTTCAATGGAAAGTTGTCTTGAGTGGTAAAATCAGGCTGACTGACATTTAACAACCGAATAAATTTTTGTCGTTTACCGATTGTTTTTAATGCGGAAATATCCTCCAAAATAACCTGTCTCATCGTCTCTTTTGCATGTAAAAGCCCTTGACTGTTGATCTCATTTCTAAGGATCCTTTGATTATATTTTTTGATTGCCTCGTGTTGCCAAAGAGTTAAACCTTTCGTATATTCCTGCTCAAGAGCCGGAACTGAAATATACTCATCATCACGGCGGTTATAACAATAAATATGAGAAATATCATCAGGGTCATATTTTATGAGTTCCTTTGTTCCGCCTCCCGAAAAACGCCGAATCAAACTTAATTCGTGGCAATTATAATGAAGTCCAAATAATTCAATTCCACCAGAAGTAATTGTTCGATATTCTATGAAGCCTAATAAGACTTGTAAACTTTTGTTGTTTGGAGGAAGATTTGGTTCCCATTTTCCGATACTTTCACGCCACCGCTTTGCCGGGATGTCCTTAATACCTCGGTGCGGTCTTTGGTGATATTCATCCACAATCCAAATATGTAATAGTTTAAGTAATGAATCAAAAGAGATTACTGCGTTATTCTCCGCATCATAATCTTTTTTGTCAAAAATATTGGAAAAGGTTGTGCCAGGAAGTTTGTGAATTAAACCTTGATTTTCGGTGCGGAAAAATCTTTCGATTGAAACTTTGAACCACGCCTTTTTAACCGGAGCATATTGAATTGAAATTCCAAGTTGAGCGCAGGCATCTATAAAATCTTGACAATAAAACTCCAAGGCATTATCAACCACTAAAAGTTCGGGTAAGCCGTAACACAGCCAATCGTTTATGATTTCCGGGTATTCTTCTTTCAAATAACTTTTAGGTTTGATGGCGTGCAATAGACATTTCATTACCGATAAATAACCCGGCTTGTAAAAACTGACAAAAATTCCGATGATATTTTTTGTATAAACATCAATCAAAGCCGTAATGCACGGACGACCTAATGGCAAACCTGTTTCCAAATCAATGACCATTAAGTCTAAAACGGTATGGTCAAATTCAACCCGTTCCAAAGGTCTTGTGGGGCGAACTCCTTGCTGATGTTGACGATATTTTTTATCTGCAAATTCCTTTCCGTATTTTGCTTTGTCCAATTCGTATTTATCCAATTTCTGAATTCGCTTGAAAATACTGTTAAGATGTGGTTCGGGTAATTGGTCAATGACAGACCTCTTTTTATTGGATTGAGCAATCAAGTCTTTTATTGAATCCAAAATCGACTGAATCGAAGGAGCCGGGAAGGACAAGTATTTATTGCGAATGACATAATCTACAATTTCATCAACTTCTCTTGCCTTGATTAAATCGTCATTAGTATATTTTTCGACAATTTTGCCCGTGAATTTGGGATTTCTATTTCCTTTTGCTTGATGAGCCGGAATCAAAATCAGAAAACTTTTCCCTGTCTTTAAGTATAGGCTATACCAGCGTTTAAGAGTTTGCCAAGATGGGGGTTTCAAATCATAAAGTTCCCCGCTAACTTCTAATATTATTGGATTGAGAACCTCTTTAGTCAGTTTTTTAGGATGGGCTTTGTCCAGCCTTTGAACATATGTGTATCTACGACGCGTTTCGATTCGCCACGGACTATTTTCATCCAAGACTGTAATATCCGATATTTTCAGTCTTTTTATTTTCTTTTCGTATTCAGGCTCTATTCTCCCCTCACCGATAATTTCAACTTTCCCGGCAAATAATTCTTCGACAATAGTTTGTTTCCGAATCGGAAAAAGGTCATCAGTCCGGGTATTTTTGATTTGGACTTCTTCATTTGATACCGGTTTTATGATGATGAATTCCTGTCCTTTGCGGAGAAATTTCATTCCAATTCTCAAGCGGTTGTCTTGCATAAAAACTCCTTCGTTTCAAAAAAAGCTGTAATAGCAATAATTGCAATAATTAAGCCAATAAAGTAATTGCACTGTCAGAATCAATTGGCTGATTGATGTCAATTGAAAGAATTCCGAAATAAATTAATTGGAAAAGGTCTCTTTGAGAAGCGGAATTTTGTTTGAAGTAATCAGTTAGTTCGTTTAATGAAAGGCAGGTTTTGTCCTTGAATACCTGATAACAAAGTAGCCTAGGATGTGGGTTTTCCAGTGATTTTGCTGCGTATTTAAGGATAATTTTGGCATTTGTCAGTCTTGGTTGGCGACGAATTTCTTTTTCGGGAATTATTTCTAACGGATAACCGTTTGCTTTGCAAAGTTTAGAAACCAATTTCAATTTTTGAAACTGTTCATCATTGTCCGATTTTTCAGATAAAAGATAATTGAGAGTTGTTTGTTCGCTTCTTTGAACAACAAAATTTGGATGGAGGGTAACTTCCTGACCCCGAAACAAATAAGCAATTTTGAAATCATAATTTTCATATTGGCGAACTTGAGAATCTAATTCTAAAAGATGGAGATAATCAAACTCCAACAAAGATTTCCAAGGAACAGACTTCTGCATTTTGAAGCTGACAAATCTGCCTTGATTATTTAAATGTCCGCGTTTGAGTTCCATTTAATACACCATAGATCCTCAAAATTAAATTGTTATTTGCCGGAATTATACTCCTGAAATAGTGTTGAGTTCAACTTATGGTGTAATAAAGTTTAACTTATGGTGTGTGAAATTCAACTTATGGTGGAACTTATAATTTCGGTTATATTTTAAAATTGTGGCACAAAAGCCAAAAAATTACTATTTAAAATAGTAAAATATGCTATAATTTCTTTGAGGTCGGACAAAGGAAGCAGAATAACGACCTCACCCTTTAAGCCCTGATTTTTAAAAATTAAGGGTAATATATCTACAAAATTTTGAAAATCTTAAGCAGAAGGGTGTCATAGAGTGCTTAATATTAAGCAAAGATCGTTGGTTTTGGTTCCATTGCTATCAGGCTAAAGAAAATTTTGCCTTGAAAATTGAAAATTTTACAAAAATCAGGAAAAGATCAGACCAAGAGCCTCGCGGGGAATCGCGCCGGAAAGATTTGGAATAAAACCAAAACTATTCGGATTTGGTGAATGATTTGATAAGGCTTGATCTCCAAAAAACGATTGAAAGGGTTTAACGGCAAAATTGATCGTTTTTTATAAGGAAAATTACACCATAAATTGGATTTTTAGTTGATTTTTACACTAAAATTTGAATTTTTCCGGCAGATAAAGTTAATAAAATCTCGCAGAAATTTTAGGAAAGGCTATGAAAATAGGAAGAGAAAACAAATTAGAACTCAACTTCTATGTTCTTGAAGATTTAGAAAAAGACTCTACAAAGTAATTGAAAGTTAAAGAAAATTTGAAAATAAGTGTCAGTTAAAATTATGAAAGCAGAATTAGATTTAAATAACGCAGCACATTTGATGGAAAAACTTACCGATAATTTTAGAGATCAAACAATGGAATTCATTTCTGTGTTGGAATACAGCATTATAGCTAGCGATGCGATCAGGACAGCAATCGAATATTTTGAGGAAATTGGAGTTAAATTAGACTTGGAAGGTGATTTAGCCAGTAATACTTATTACAAACTTTTTACGGCAAATGAAGAAACACCAAAAATTATTCGGGATATATTTCTTGCTACAAAAACAAAGGAAATAAAAGTTGAAAAAATTCAGTAGATTTGATTATAAAATTTGTAGTAATGAAATTAGGTAAAAATGAATTTGATAAAATTAAATAGCTCAATTGTAAAGGACTTGAAGGATGATAAAACTATCAATGATCTGATCGAGAAGACATCAATTTCATTTGAAATAGCAAATTCAATAGTTGGTTTTGCGGATTCGACGACAAAACGAAACCTTAAACGTGCTGCCGATATTCGCCGCGATAAAATCTTTGCCTGTAAATCTTTCTTTACTTTGATTAATAAAGAACCTGATGCTGTAAAAGTATCAGATATTAATAATTGGCACCAATGGATGCTCGACGAAGGTAATCAAAAAAATGCGGAAGGATTGGAAAATTCAACTATTTACACCCGCCTTTCACATTTATCAGCTTATTTTGAATGGCTGCGAAAAGTTCCTGAATTCGCTCATTTCATCAAATCGAATCCGGTTCGCCTCGCTTTACCAAAGCCGCCCAAGAAATACAATAGCCCCAAATCAAAGGCTCTCACCGATGAGGACTTATCACGGCTGTGGAATTATCTCGAAGAATTAGCCAATGACGATAAAAACAAAGTTGCAATTCGGGATTACGCAATCTTTAGAATCTTTATGGCGACGGGTATGCGCCGGGAGGAAGTGATTGACCTAAGTGCAGGAGATGTGGTTCTGGAGGATGAGAGGCTGCTCCTTCACGCTTTATTCAAAGGTGGTGATTATGAATGGCGAACTATTACTGACAGGGAAGTGATCGAAGCGTTTAATCGTTACCTGATTGTCACGAAACGGAAAAGTTCACTCGGTGATAAATCCCGCGCCCTCTGGATCAGGTTTGATAATGGAGCAAATTTTGCTCATTTCGATTACAAAAGAAAGTTGAAAGAATATGAAGAAAGCCCGGACCGGAAAAAATTAAAAAAACCGAATGAACCGCGAATGAGTTCGGACGGGTTTGAAAAACAGATCAAAAAATATGCTCACGAAGCCGGAATCGGGCATTTTCATATCCATCAATTCAGACATACCTTTGCCCGGATTGTGGCTGAGGATCATGGATTGCTTGAAACTCAGGAGGCACTTGGACACTCCAACATTGAAACGACCAGAGAATATGTCAATCGGATCAAATTTAAGAAAGATAAATACTCCCAAAATATAAACCAAAGAAGGAAGAGAGATTTTAGTGATGATGAAGAAAACAATTGAAATTGAACAGAAATTCAAGGGCGAAGTTTTACAATCAGAAACAGTTGTCTTAGGTGATTTTAAAATAATAAGACATATTGATACCAGAAGAAATAAAACGCTGCATATTGAAGTAAAACTGAATGGGGATTTGAGAAATGAAGATGATTTTGAAAAAGTTCCAGTTAAATTAGGAAAAATGTATGTCTCCAATTGGTTAGGTCTAAACGGGTTTGAGGAGGATTACATAAATATCAACTATTTGAGAGAAAAAGAATACGATCAAACTGAAGAATATGATGTTTATTTAAAGGAAAACGGCGATGTGACACTTATTAAAAGGATAGAAACAAATGAAATCACAATAAGTGATGTAAAAATTGAGCAAGTAGCACAGGCATTAGAGGTTGTCAAAGCTGTTAAAACGATGAAATCCGTATTTTAATGGATTAGAAAACAGAATAAATTGATTTCAAAATCAGAAAGGTTAATAAAATATGAATCCAAAATTTATGGAGGATTTATCCAAAATTAAGGAATAATTTATGGAAATACAGGTTTTTTATGCTGAAAAGATAGGTGTGCCATTTCAAGAGTTTGATAGCGAAAACTCCAATTACGACTTGGTTTGGGAAGGAACTTCGGCTGATTTGGAAATTTATAAATTCCTCGAAGACGAAAATTTGTTAGAAATTATTTTCAATAAATTCAACATTGACGGGCGACCAAAGAATTTCCCGCACGACGCAAGAGCCTTATCCATCGGTGATGTAGTATCGCTCGATTACCGCAGTTATTTATGCGATACCCAAGGCTGGAAAAGATTGGAAAACTTCAATTTAAGTCTTAAACCCTAAAAATGCCTGAAGCAATTAAAAAGTTAATCAAATGTTATGAATGCGGGAAACAAAGACCGCTCAAGGCGCAGGGTTGGATATTGGAAGACTATGACGAATCAAAAAAGGTCTGGCTTTGCCCAAAATGTCTAAAATCTTACGAGGAGGTTCCCGGAGGAAAAGCTAAATCAGAAGCAAAGATAGAAGTCTTAAAACTGACAAAAAAGCAACTTCAGGTCTTGGAGATAATTTTTTCGATAGATCAGGATCGGGAATCGGAAGAAAATGGAAAATACTTTAATTGGCTCGACGGGGAAAAGGCGCGTCCGGCAGCCGAATGGCGTTGGATTATTTATGGATTACCCACTATTTTTCGGACAGAATTATTCGATAAATTAAGTTCACTGAATTTAACAAATCAAGGATTAGGCAGAATCTTTTCCACCTTAAAGGAGAAAAACCTGATTTTAGCAGAAAATAGATCCGTTCAAACGACTTTAGGGAAAATTATGATGCCTTCTGTCCAGATGACCACCATTGGCAGAAAGTATCTGCGAAAAAGATTGGGGTTGACCAAAGAGAAAAGTGAGTCGAAAGCAAAATATTTTCCTGAATGGATGTGGCAAATTCTGGATAGATTGTATCAATCAAATGAATTGCCACAAGATGAAAATCGGGAATATGCCGGCATTAGTTGGAAAATCTGGCTCAGATTCAAGTTTTTCCGGCAAGGTGCAATAGTCAAAGAATTCCGGCTAGTTAACAATTCTGGGGTTTTGAAATTTACGGATTTTGGTTTAGAGTTTTACGAAAAAAAACGTTTGAGAAAAGGTTAAAAATTTATGGCACGAACGACAATCGAGAAAAATTTTATCTCAATGAGATTTGAGCGGGATACAGGAAATGTCCCGGTTTACATTAAAGTCCCTGACGAAACGGGAGAGTGGCAGCAAATCCCGATTAATGATGTGTTTTTCGACGAAAACGAAAATTGTTACTTCGTGAAGGCTAAAATTGAGGATGATGAAATTATGGCAGAAGAGTATCCCTAAATTTGAAGGCTCTTCGGCTTTTGTGGTCGAAACCAGCTAATTATCAAATTCTGTTTCCGAAAAAGTAGCTATTGAAAAACATTTCTCAGCCAAAAACAATTCAAGGAATTGTTTTCTTTCAATGAATAAGTCGCTATTATTAGGTGCAAATTTTTGCAGAAAAATAGTTAAATATGTGTGGAAGAGTAACTCAAAAAAATACAACTAAAGAATTTGAAGAGAATATTTATGGCTATGAGGCTCAGGCTGAATTTGCCCCCCGATACAATATCAAACCAACTCAAAATCTGTCGGTAGTTATCAGCATTGACGGAACAAGCATCGAAACCGTCGAAGCCCGTTGGTGGTTACAAAAAGCTAATACCAGGGAATGGTCAATCAAGTTCAAAACCTTTAATGCCCGAAAAGATGGACTCGAAACAAGTTTTTTGTATGGACCGGCTCTCAAAAATCGCCGTTGTGTTGTTCCTGTTTCGAGTTACTATGAATGGGATCAAAAAGTAAAGGGTAAGCCGCCATTTGAGTTTAGCCTGGAAGAAAAACCGTTCGGATTGGCAGGACTCTGGAACTATTGGTTTGATGAGGATAATCAGCGAAAACATTCTTTTACGGTTATAACCACCGAACCAACTGATTTTATCAATCAATACCATAATCGGATGCCGATTATCTTCGATAACTTGGAAAGTCAGGAAACCTGGCTCAAGGAAGGCGGAATTGAACATTTAACTCAATACGAAAGACCGATTCGGGTGGAAAGATTGGCAGACAATATTGAAGTATTATATCCAAACTAAACTTTAATACCCCCACCGGAAAATATGAGTTCAAACATTTTTATCAAACGAATTTGTCAGTATTGCGATACTGAATTTACGGCAAGAACTACTGTCACCAAATATTGCAGTCATAAATGTGCCTCACGCGCCTATAAAGACCGGAAACGCGGAATTGAGATTAAGAAAAGTAATGAAGAAACGGAAGAGGCTTTGGTAGCACCGATTTTAAAAATACAAACTAAAGATTTCTTAAGTGTTGATGAAGCCGCAAAACTATTAGGAATAAGTCGTTGGACGTTGAGCAGAGCGATTCAGGATAAACGACTTAAAGCTGCCAGATTTGGAGATAGAATCATCATTAAAAGAACGGATATTGATAGTTTATTTACTTAGTAAACTCAAACTAAAGGCTATTTATTATTAAACATTATGTTAAAAAATCTTTTGTCATTGATATTAACAATCGGAATTTTATCAAGTGTTGGCAATGGCTGGAATAAACCCGGTCATATGGTTACGGGAGCGATTGCCTACGAGGAACTGAAAAATAAGGATCAGAAGGCATTACAGACAGTTCTGGGACTACTTAAAAAACATTATTATTATCCTGAATGGGAAAAAATAATGAATGCGGAAAACATCAGTGAATCCGACCGCGATCTGTTCTTATTTATGTATGCAGCTCGTTGGGCGGATGATATTCGGAATGACAAGGAGGAAAACCGGAGCAAATGGCATTATATAAATCATCCCATCAAGTTTGATAGTGAGCCGGCATCAGTGCAGGTCTTTCCACCGGATAATGACAATATTGAAAAAGCCTGGGTTTATAATGTTTCCCTGCTCAAGACCGGTGATGAACCAGCCAAAGAAAAGGCTGTGACCTGGATTTTCCATCTGGCGGGAGATTCGCATCAACCTTTACACGCCACAGCTTTATACACGACAGTATTTCAAAAACCGGGTGGTGACCAGGGCGGCAACCTTTTTTTCATTAAAGCAGCAGAAGACAGAAGCACAATTAATCTTCATTCATTCTGGGACGGAGCGATCACCGGCAGCGATAAATTTGGAACGATCAGAAATATCGCCACAGAGATCAGAAATAAATATCCGAAAGGTTCTCTTAAAAATGTAAAGAAACTTGATTTGGCAAAATGGACTCAGGAAAGCCTTCAACTTGCCAAAGAGGATGTATATCTGAACGGAAACTTAAAAACGGGAACCAAAGAAAATGGTGAAGAAGTTCCATCAGATTATCCTAAAAAGATGAAGGAAATTTGTGAAAAAAGGGTAGCTTTAGCGGGATATAGACTAGCCGGGTTTCTCAGTAAGACATATTAAAAGTCAAACTAAATCTAAAAGGGAATTGAAATATTACTCCTTTTTTTTTGTTTGAAATTGCATAAGAACTTTATTGAAAAATAATAATCTTATTGACATTCAATAATCCTTTTTGAGAAGATAAATTATTCACTTTTCTCACGATGTTGAGTTCTAGTTCATTGGAGTTCAACACAAATGCCAGAAAAAATCGTAACCCGTGTCCTTCCTAAACTAAAAGTAACCCGAACAAATTATTTATCTAAGGAATCATTCCTAACCACGCTCGAAGGAAAATCCAGAAAACTATTTTCACCTGAGCGAGCTAATCTTGGTCATACAGCCGCCGCCAATTATTTACGCGGACCCGAAGGCGGTAAAAATGCCTTTGAGATCATCGTTTCGCCTGAAGATACGAAATTGCTTCAATCCTTAGCCGGTTCGCCACAGGAGAATTTTCAACAGATCGTCTTTGCTTCGCGGGCGGCAATGAGCAAACTACTGGAGGAAGTAGATGCCAAAAACGCCCGTTGGGTGGGAGTCTTTCACCAAAATACTAACCACACACACCTACATATTTTAATAGGTGAAGAATTTTCGGACGGAGCCGGAAATGAAAAATCCATTCGGCGATTACCTAAAAATCTCTTATACAAAGATGAGGATAAACTCTCATTGCTCGACCGCAAATTTCTGAAAGCCTTTAAAGAGCATTTTATTGTCAAACCGCTTGATACACCGACGATTATCAATGAAGAATCGAAAGATTTTTTAACCAATTTAGAACCAAAATATAAATCCGAAGCCATCGTCGAATTGATGTCGAAGTCACCGTTTTCAGTATCGGTGCTGAATCAGGCAAGTGAAAACGGCTCACTCGTTAGTGATGACAATGCCAAGCCGGTTTTTTTGAGAAGAAATACCGATG